>CAZHKL010000039.1:0-6485 GCA_964532695.1 uncultured Gammaproteobacteria bacterium
GAATCGGGTGCGTGAATTTCTGGCGGGCGACGGGCAGCATTTGATCGCGACAATTAATCCCGAGATGCTGGTCGCGGCCTTTGGTGATGATTATTTTCAAAAGGTTTTGGATCAAGCCTCTTTAAAATTGATTGATGGAGCAGGGCTGCAAATCATGAGCTTTCTGGTTGAGGGAAAATGGCGGCCGCGTCTGGCCGGCGCTGATTTTTTAAGTGATTTAATGAAGCTGGCGGCGGAAACTGGACAAAGGGTGTTTTTTCTGGGCGGGGTGGAGGGAAGGGCCGAGGCGGCGCGTGATCATTTTGTCAAATGTTTTCCTTCTCTGGAGATTCTCGCGGAAAGCGGCGGAGAAATTACTTATCAACAAATTCAAACGCGAGAACAAGGGGGAGGGGAGTTGGTTTGGAAAATGGATCCAGGACTCGGCGATCGTCTTCGACAGTTCAAGCCCCAGATTTTGGCGGCGGCCCTGGGTCATAAAAAACAAGAACTTTGGCTGGCTCAATATTTACGACAGTGGCCAACCGTCAAGGTCTCGATCGGGGTGGGTGGGGCTTTTGACTTTTGGAGCGGAGCGACCAGACGCGCCCCGCGCCCTCTCCGAGTTTTAGGCCTGGAATGGTTTTGGCGCCTGATCATTGAGCCCTGGCGCTGGCGTCGCATCTGGACAGCGGTGATTGTCTTTCCGGTTTTAGTCTTAATTGATCGTTTTAATCACAAAAAATAACTAATCACTGACCATTGATCAGTTGATATTAATGAGTATGGTTCGGGTTCGTTTTGCTCCCAGCCCGACTGGTTTTCTTCATTTGGGTGGTCTGCGCACCGCGCTTTATAATTATCTTTTTGCTCGACATCAGGACGGGGTATTTATTTTGCGAATTGAAGATACGGATCGGTCGCGGATCGTGTCTGATGGAATCCAAAACATTATCAAGGCCTTGGAGGCGGTTAATTTGATTTGGAATGAAGGGCCATTCTGGCATGAGGGAAGACTGCTGGAGAAGGGTACCCATGGTCCTTATCTTCAATCTCAAAGGTTGGAGATTTATCAAGAAAAGGCCCGATTCTTGGTTGAACATGATCAAGCCTATTATTGTTTTTGTCCGGAAGCAGAATTAATGAAGAGGCGCGAACGTCAAGTCAAAGAAGGAAAACCGCCCAAGTATGATCCCGCTTGCCGCCATCTTTCATCTGATCTGGTTCGTCAAAAACAGGCGGCTGGCGAACCAGCGGTGATTCGTCTTAAAATTCCCCTTGAGGGAAAGACTATTTTCTCTGATCTGATTCATGGTCAACTTGAGTTTCAGAATGATTTGCTTGATGATCAAATCTTGCTTAAATCCGACGGCTTTCCCACCTACCACCTGGCTAATATTGTTGATGACCACCTGATGGAGATTACCCATGTGATTCGCGGCGATGAATGGTTGCCCTCGACCCCTAAACATATTCTGCTTTATCAGGCCTTGGGCTGGTTGCCGCCGATTTTTGCTCATTTGCCCTTGCTTTTAAATCCTGATCGTTCCAAACTTTCCAAACGGTCTGGCGAGGTGGCGGTGGAAGAATACCTGCGCCAGGGCTACTTGCCCGAAGCCCTGATTAATTTTGTGGCCCTTTTGGGTTGGAATCCAAGCGCTGATCAAGAGATTTATTCCCGCGAGGAGTTGATTAAAAAATTTAATTTAGAAAAGGTGAATAAATCAGGCGCGGTGGTTAATTTTGAAAAATTAAAATGGTTAAATGGCGAATATATTCGCGCTCTTGATCCGGCGACCTTGGCCCGCCGGATCATTCCTTGGCTCCTCGAGGCTGGTCTGATTAAATCAGAAAAAATCAATGAGGAATTTATCAAATCAGCCGGGGCCTTGGTCCAAGACCGGTTGTTGGTTTTGAGCGAGGCGCCGGGGTTGATGTCTTTTCTTTTTCAACGGCCGGTTTATGAAGCGGCTCTTTTATCTTGGAAAAAAATGACCAACCGGGAAGTCAGTCAGGTTCTGACTCGATTGGCAGCGGAATTAGAAAAATTTGGAGAAGGGGATTGGCAAAAAGAAAAATTAGAAAAAAGGATCAAGAATCTGATCGTTCAAGAAAAATTAAGTGTCGGTCAGACGCTTTGGCCCCTTCGAGCGGCCTTGACCGGAAGGGAAGCCTCGCCTGGTCCCTTTGAGGTAGCCGCTGTTTTGGGCAAAAAAGAAACAATTGAACGAATCAATTATGCGCTCTCTCTTCTTGGCGCTTAGTTTGCTGGGTACTTTATTTTTAACCCCGGTCCAGGCCGAAACAAATAATCTCTCTTTAAATCCTCGGGAGGAAATTTTAAAATTGCGCGATGTGGTGGAAGAGAAAAAACAACTTTTAACTGAACTTCAAGCCCAGATCGAAGAGGCAAAAAAGAAAATTCAAAAAGAGCAGGCGAAGGTGATTTCTTACACCAATCAAATTGCCTTGATTGAAAATCGTTTGGCTAAGACGGCTCTGGATATTAAGGCTAAAAATTTAGAGATTGAAAAAATTCAATTGGAGATTGAGGTTCTAGTTCAGGAGATTAAGGAAAAAGAAAGCGAGCTGGCTCGCGGCCGGGCGACCCTAGCGGAATTGTTGCGCGAGATTAAAAAAACCAGTGATCGTTCCAGTCTTCAGGTAATTTTGTCCTATCAGAGATTTTCTGAATTTTACGCCAATTTAAAATTTTTGGAAGATGTGCAGACGGCCCTGCAAAAAACTTTGAAAGAAATTGATTCAATTAAAAATCAGCGAGAAAGTGAGCAGAAGGAACAGGAGATGAAATTGGCCGGTTTGGCTAAACTCAAGGGAGAACTGGAAGAAAAACAGGAAAAACTTAAGGATGAGCAGGGCGCCAAACTCTATCTTTTGGCGGCCGCGGAAGAATCAGAAGCAAAATTTCAGACTCTCTGGCGACGTTTGAGAGAAGAAAGCCAATTGATTGATATTGAATTAGGAACGCTCGAAGAACGAATCACGGAAAGATTGCGCACTCTAGACTTGGAATTGGAACCCGGGGCCCTGCTTTCTTGGCCGCTCGAAGGTGGACGCACAGTGGTCGCTGGTTTTCATGATCCTGATTATCCCTTTCGTTATCTTTTTGAACATTCAGGGATTGATTTGCGCGCGGCCGTGGGTAGCGCCGTCGGAGCGGCCGCGCCAGGCATTGTGGCCGTGGCAAAAACCGGACGTCTCTACGGCAATTATGTGATTATTCTACACGGCAATAAAATAGCGACCTTGTATGCCCATCTCTCGCGGATTCTGGTTCGATCTGATCAGGTCGTCAAAAGAGGGGAGACGATTGGACTTTCTGGCGGCCGACCTGGCTCGCCTGGCGCCGGCCTTTCCTCTGGTCCTCATCTTCATTTCGAGGTCAGGGTTAATGGCATCCCCACTAATCCGCTTGGTTATTTGTTGAATTTTTAGTCTGGGAGAGGGTGAAATTTTTTCAAACTGCTTTCCGCGTAGCGATCTGAACCGTGCACATAACGAGTGGTCGTGTCCAGCGACTCATGACCAAGAATAATTTGAAGAGCCGCGGGACTGGCTCCATTTTCCACCAAATAGGTGGCAAAGGCATGACGAAGACCATGGACAGTCAGAGGAACGGCTAAGCGCAAGGCCTGGCGGTATTGTTTTACTTTTAATTCCAGATAATTGGGGGATAGTTTTTTTTCTTTTTTTGAGACATTGCGGCCAGAGTAGGGGATAAAGAGATATGGAGATTTTGATGAACCGCGAACCTCAAGATATCTTTTAATGTGGTTCTGGGCTCGATTTGTTAAGTAGACAAATCGTTCTTTCTTGCCCTTGCCTCGGATAAAAATTTTTCCCTGGCGGTCAATCTGACTGATTTTAAGGTTGATCAGTTCGGAGATTCGCAAACCAGTGGAAAAAAAGGTCTCCAGGATCGCTCGATTTCGTAAGGCGATTTTTTTATTCTTTTCAAATTGACTGGGGGATTCGATTAACTTTTTTATTTCCTCAAATTCAGAAATCCGAAGTTTTTTCTTTTCGGTTTTTATCAATTTCACGGCATTGGCGGCGAGGGGGGAGGGGAAGTCAAGATCGGTTAAAAAACGGAGATAAGAACGTAGCGCCGAAAGCATCCGATTCAAAGAAAAGCTGGCTAATTTGCGTTGGCCGCTTTGTTTTTGGGCGGTCCGACGATCTCGCGAGACCAGATAGGCTT
Organism: uncultured Gammaproteobacteria bacterium; assembly: GCA_964532695.1. Lineage (GTDB taxonomy): Bacteria > Patescibacteriota > Patescibacteriia > CAZHKL01 > CAZHKL01 > CAZHKL01. Next base: position 4,202 of record CAZHKL010000039.1, read on the forward strand.
TATAATTTAAAATCGCCTTCTTATTGAGATCATTGAAATCTAAACCGTTTTCTCCTAGGAAATCCTCAAAGATCTTCAGATCGCGTTCATAATTGTAAACTGTTTCCGCGGAATAGTTGTTGGTTTCAAGACTAAGGAGAAAATCATCCAGGTGGGGGAGGGTGGTTTGCATATTCAATATATCCAATTGCGTGTAAGGGATATTATACGCAGTTCTAGAATAGAGAATAACTCCGAGGAGATTAAGTGTCAAGGGCTGTTTTCCCCAATATCAACGAGAAGTTTAAATGTCCTAGTTTCAGGGAAATGTTTTAGTTACTTTTAGTTACAGGGAAATATATCAACGGGAAGTTAAAATGTCCTAGTTACATAGAAATGCCCTAGTTTGAGATTTTAGGTTATAGTGTCCGCGGAAACGGAAAAAGGTTCTGTTATCTCTGATGGTGATCGGGGTCGGTATAAAGGATTTAGAAATATTCTAATTTGAACAGGTAATCCGACTGTTGAAAGGCGAAATTAAGCGGTGATATTTAGTGATATTAAAAAAAGCCGACAAGATGTCGGCTGGCAACGATCCGGGGCCGTCAAGGGCTTGAGATGTTTTGACCTGGTTATTTTTTGCTGGACGGCGCTTCGGCCAGGTCAAGAGTGAGATTGATGGTCCCAATCTGGCAGAGCTGGATCAGACGATAGAGATGCCGCACCGTCTGATTCTCAAAGAAATGACTATGGGGCACCTGCATGATTCGAGCGGCGGCCGTGGTCCAATCCTCTCGATTGACCAGGTACTTCATCTCTTTCCAGACTCCGCCCACTGCTCCTTGACTTTCGCGATCTTGAGCCAGGAAGATTGAACTCTGCTCAATGAGTTCGATTAGGTCGCGAATGACAAAGGGCAGACGCAGGGGCAAGTCCAGGCGCCAATCAATCACGACCAGGCGCCAGAGCAGATCATAGTACCCCTTTAGATCTTGGATCGGCGCCGAGGCTATCCCGCCGAAGATCCGCAGAGCCAAGACTGACTCTGATCTGGTGGGCTGGATTGGGATTCGGCCGATGACCCGGCCATAGTTAGGTTCAGACATTCTCTTCCCCTTTTTCTCTGAAGACCCTGATTCTATCCCCTAACCTTGTTTTTGTCAAATGTTTGTATCAATCCGCCTATTCTATAAATTCATTGCTGATCAATTTTGTAACAGGATCAAAGAATCAAATGACAAAAACCAAAGTTTACCCCGTAGTGTCGCGAAGCGACTCCTGCGGGGCTACAACCTGCGGGAAAGAGAAGCGCCCAGATCGCCATCGCGAAACGCAGGCACCCACCCGTAGCCGTACACGCCCCCCGGGCCAAAGAAGCCGAGATTGACGAGGAAGCCGCCGGGGCTCAGAGACGCCGACCAAGTATACACGCCTTGAAGCAGTCGCTTATTGTGTCTGTCATAATACATTGCGACATCATAAATTGTTTCAGGGAAAATTTGCCTTGTAAGTTTGGTGATTTTCAATTCGCTAAGCTGTTCTGCGGCTTTTTGCCAGTCTTCGCTCATTAACTTAGTCAATCTGTCTTTATTTGATTCGAATTCTCGTATTGCTTCTTCATATTCTTCCGGCACTTCAATATCTTTGAATGCTTTATCGCGCAGAATTTTTATAATGACTTCTGTTTGCTCGATGTAATTTTTGCTCGTGCTGTCAAATAATCGCTTTGCTTCTTCTGCCCCGTACTTCTTTTCGTCTTCTGCAGAATGCATCAATAAATCTTTAGAGACAAGTGCCCAGCCAGATCGCGGGGCTTCTTTTTTGAAGCGATCTTCACCGATCAAAGTTTTCCAATCATCTGCTGTTCGTAATATTTCCCCCTTATCCTCCTTTTTCCATTTCTTGACCAAAATACCATTCATTGTTTCCAGCGACATCGGTTTGCCATCTTCGGTTCTATCAACTCGAAGCACCAGCATCTGTCCCAGCTTTTCTGCTCTTTCTAATTCTTCAACCGAGAATGGAATACTCGGAACTTCTCTCAAGCGCACGCCAAATGTTTTTTCTACCTCTTGGGGGCCGAAGATGTTTTCTCGGCCAAGTTTTTCAATGGCTGTTTCAATCTGTTGGGCAATCGGTCCCTCTAGCCTAGCTTCCGGGGTTAATGTTGGTTTGGCTGCTTCTGGTTGCTCCTTTGTCTCTCTTTCCAGGCCCTTACGTTTCGATTCTACGGCCTGCGGTTTCCAGGCAGCTTGGTCAAGCATCAGGCGAACCTTCTGTTTATCCGCTTCAGAACGATACATTC
>CAZHKL010000040.1:0-6347 GCA_964532695.1 uncultured Gammaproteobacteria bacterium
ACAAAAGAAAACAGCTAACATAGAATTCTGTGTCCACTTTATGGGGTACAGATCAGCTTCGGTGGGGGTGGGATTCGAACCCACGATACCTTTGCAGGTATATCTGCTCTCCAAGCAGACGCACTCGGCCACTATGCGACCCCACCTAAAATAAGACCATTCCCAGTCTTCGCTCCAGGGTATCATCTCTTTTTTCTTGATTCAATCTCTAGATCAATTGATTAAGAAAATTACCAACCAGAACGCCAACTAGAATCGCGATCCCGCCAATCACCAACATCCGCAAACTATTGCCCGGCCAACCAACTCGAGAGATCTTTGCCCCAATGAATCCTAAAGCAAACAAGGCAGTGAGGGAAACAATAATTGACCACCAGAAAGCCGTGCCTCGAGAAAAAATAAGATAAGGCGCGAGCGGTAAGAAACCAGCTGCAAGATAAGAAAAAAACATAATCACCCCGTCCCAGAAGGCAAGTCTGGCCTCTGGTCGGCCAACTTCATATTCTTCAGCCGAACTTTCCGCCAAAAAACTGCCCACCGCCATGGAAAAAGCCTCAACTAAAATCAGAATGATCCCGGTGATTAAAATATAACTTCGGGTTACTCCGGCGGCCGCAATCCCGGCTAAGAGCCCCACGGTCGAAACTAAACCATCCTCAATTCCAAAAACAAAATTTCGAAAATAAGAGGCTGACACTCGCCTCGAACGGGAAGACAACATAAATTTGAATCCGCCCTACTTAAACCATTCCCGACTAGACCTTGGCCATCCCCGCAGGAACAAGAGCGCGAGCGGCGCGCCCCAGTTGGCCCAACGTTCGACAAAATCCCAAATTGGTTCACCGACCAAAGGTCGAACCAGCGCGGTCCAAAATCCCCAAACAGCGGCCCAAAGCAGTGCCAACCGAAAAGGATAAACCAGCGCCAAGACCGCGACCGCTATATCCATAATCCCAATTAAAGTAAGAAGGGCGGCGGCCATTGATGGTTCAACATTCAGCATTTGCTCAATCCATTTTATCCAAGCTTGTTTACCCTGAAGAGCAAAAACGCCATGACCTAAAAATTCACCAGCCACCGCAATCCTTAAAATCCAATTAATTTTCTGTTGATTCATACTAAAATTGATTAATTAACGAGAACCTATCTCATTTTTGCGATTGGTTCTTAATTAGACACTACGACCTTTGATGATATTATAACCTAATTCGCCCGAATCTTAAAACGACGCAAACGTAAAGAATTAACCACCACCGAAACTGAAGAAAGGGCCATGGCCGCCGCCGCCAAAATCGGATTCAAGAGAATCTTAAAAAAGGGATAGAGAACACCAGCCGCAACGGGAATCAGAACAAGGTTATAAATAAAAGCCCAAACTAAATTTTGTTTAATCGTGCGGATTGTCCGACGCGAAAGTTCCAAAGCGTCAGCAATGCTGTTCAAATCACCGCGCACCAAAGTAATATCAGCCGCCTCCATCGCCACATCCGTGCCAGTGCCCATGGCCAGACCCACATCAGCTTGGGCCAGGGCCGGGGCGTCATTTACCCCATCACCAACCATGGCCACCTTGAGACCCTTGGCCTGCAGCTCCTTGACCTTGGCCACTTTTTGATCTGGTAAAACTTGAGCCATCACCTGATCAATGCCGACCTCTCGACCAATGGCCTCGCCAGTGCGCTGATTATCACCGGTCAGCATCCAAACCTCAAGCCCCAACTTTTGAAGACGACTGACGGCTTCTTTTGAATTCGGTTTCAAGGTATCAGCAATCCCAATCAAACCGACAATCTTTCCCTGAATCGCCGCCAGAACCACGGTCTTGGCCTGGTCCTCAAGTTTAATCATCTCTGATTCAAGGGGAGAGTAGTCAATCCCGAAGTCTTTCATCAAAATCCTAGCGCCAACCAGAACTTTTTGACCTTCCACCTCGGCCCGAATCCCCTTCCCAGCAATTGATTCAAAATTTTTCGGCTCGACCAAAACCAATCCTTTTTCTTTGGCCGATTCAACAATCGCCCGAGCTAACGGATGTTCAGAATTTTTCTCCGCTGCGGCCGCCATCGCCAACCATTCCTCCTTAGAAAAACTAACCAAATCAGTCACGGCTGGCTGACCAATGGTCAAGGTGCCTGTCTTGTCCAAAATAATTGCCTTGATCTGGTGGGCGATTTCCAGGGTCTCGGCATCGCGAATTAAAATGCCAGCTTCTGCCCCTCGACCCACCCCCACCATAATCGCGGTGGGCGTGGCCAAACCCAAAGCGCAAGGACAGGCAATAATCAAAACCGCGACAAAATTAGCCAGGGCTAAAGTTAAGGCCGGCGCTGGACCCAAAAAATACCAAACCAAAAAGGTGATGATCGCCGTCACTATCACCACCGGCACGAAATAACCGGAAATGAGATCGGCCAGCCGCTGAATCGGCGCTTTTGATCCCTGGGCCTCCTCCACTAACTTGATAATTTGAGCCAACATTGTTTCCTGACCGACCTTGGTGGCTCGAAAAGTAAAAGAACCAGAGCGATTGATCGTGGCGCCAATCACCAAGTCGCCCGGATTTTTACTGACGGGCATACTCTCGCCGGTGACCATTGATTCATCAATGGCTGAATGCCCATCAAGCATTTCGCCATCAACTGGAATTTTTTCTCCCGGCCGAACACGCAAGACATCCCCTGCCTTAACCTCGGCAATGGGAAGATCAATCTCCTGACCATCACGGACTAATCGGGCATATTTTGGCGCCAGTCCCATTAATTTCTTGATCGCGGCTCCGGCTCGCCCCTTGGCCCGAGCCTCGAGAAACTTGCCCAAGAGAATCAACACAATAATGACCGCGGCTGTATCATAATACAGATCAAGCGTCAATCCGCCCCGGCTAAAGATAGTCGGAACAAAAGTGACAATCGCGCTATAACCAAAAGCCGCCAATGTTCCCATCGCAATCAGGGTATTCATATCAGCCTGATGATAACGCGCGAGAAGCCAAAGACCGCGATAAAATTGCGCCCCAACCCAAAACTGAACTGGGATGTTCAAAAGAAAAAGCACTAGAGGATTAATCAGAAATGACGGCAGCCAAGGAAACCAGGCTGGATAACTGCCCAACAAAACCAAAACCGAAAGCCCGCCCCCCACGATCAGTTTGAGGCGCATCTGGTCTAATTCCCGCGCCCGTTGATGTTCGGCGTGGTCAACGACTAAACCTTCATCTTTTTTTTTAGACTCCTCGGCCTCTTGACTCGCGGCCTCAAGCCCATAACCAACTTCTTTGACCGCGGCAGACAATTTATCCACCGAAATTTTGGTTGGATCATAAGAAATTAAGGCTTTTTCCGTGCCAAAATTGACCGCGGCCTCGCTCACCCCTTCATTTTTTTTGAGAGCTCGTTCAATCGTCAAGGCGCAGGAGGCGCAATGCATGCCCAAAACTTTAAAAATTTCTTTTTTCATATCAGAGATTGGTGAAAAAAATTAAATTGGAATTTCTTCGTAAGAGATCACAATTTGCTGATCATCAGAGAAAACCAGATTATCGTATTGGTCGGAATCTTGACCATTGACAATCATTCGCAGACGATGAGAGGCATCGACCCTCGATTCCAAAATTTGATTACGATCAAAGGTCTGACTCCAAACCGCGAAAAAATCACCTAGGGTAAAATCGCGCTCGACTGGCGATTCAATATGAATCCGGCCGCTGGAGTCATGGGTATGCAGCGGGTTCATGCAGCCAGGTTTTACTCCAATGTTGGTCGGCAGAATTTTTTCTTGACCATTAATCATAATCTGCAAAGAGGGATGAATATGAAACCGCGTCGCCAGATCGGTTGTGCAAGAAAGCGCGATCTCGCGCGTAGTCCTTCCCCGGAAAGGCCCAGCTCGAATCACTCCTAGAACAAAGAGGCCAATGACAAAAACCACGGCCCCAATTATCCCCCAAGGTAGACGTCTAATCATAATTAAGATCGAAGAATAAAAATTAAAAGAATCAAGAAACCAAATGTGCTCATAACTAAGACAGCCGTGATCAAGCCAACAATAAAAGCCAGACGGCCAGTCAAGATATTGAGACCAACATCTTCTTTCGCGCTTGATGATGATTCGTCAAAATCAGAATCAAAAGGAATTTTCATAACCTCTTAACTTTCCGTCACCGTAAAAGACCCGCGAAACATACCCATTGAACAAGAAAAGATATAGATACCGACTTGTTGAGGGGTAAAAGCGATTTCTGCGGTCTGACCCTTGGTCAGCAGCCGACGAATGCCCAATTTTGGAATTTGAAATCCAGCCAAACAACCAAGACCCGCGCCTTCACCCGAGATTAACAGACGCGTCGGCACGCCGCGCTGCAGGGTAAAGGAATTAGGATCATAGCCGGCGTAACTAACATCAATCTTCACTCTTTGCTCTTCTCCATCATATTCAACCCGGGGATCAAATCTCTCGCTCGGCGCGGCAATGGCGCGTTCAGGCAAGGAAAAACGCGGCCAAGCTAAGGGATAACCAGCCATTGTTAAACCATTCTGAATATTCCAAAGACCAAGCACGATCACCAGCGCGCCGGAAAAACGGAAAAAGAATTGTCCCAATTTTCCCTTGAACGATCCGGAAGCCCAACCCAAACCCACGAGAGCCGGCGCGGTGCCGAGAGCAAAAGCAAAGAGAAGCAGAGCGCCCTGCAGCGCGCTGCCGGTCGTCAAAACATAGAGCTGCAGAGCCTGGGTAAAGCCGCAAGGCAAAAAGAAGGTTCCCGCACCCAGCAAAAAGGGGGTCAGGGGATGAGATTTCTCTTCTTGAGCCATAATCTTACGGCCCAAAAATTGAGGCATCCGAGGCATTAGTCTTTTGAGCCAACGCGGGGCCAAATGAAGCATTTCAAGTCCCATCACGAACATATAAACTGCCGCCAAAATGGTAATCAAACCAGTCACCAAGGGCGAGGGTGAAAGGGCTCGACCAACCAAACCAATCAATCCGCCCAAAAAACCATAGGCCAGGAGGCGACCAAGAACAAAAGCCAAAACCGGTTTCATCTGCTTGACCCGCGTCTGGCCGCCGTAACGTTCATGAAATTTTTGCGCTGAAGCCAACAACAAGCCGCCGGCCACGACCAAGCAGGAAGAACTAGCCGCCAAGAGGCCAAGCAGGAACGCGGCCGCAAAACTGACCTGTTCACCCACGGCCACGCCCGGTTTTAAGAGCCCCAGTTTTGAGAGAAGCAAACCCAGGAAAAAAACCAAAACAAAAAAGCCAACCAATTGCCAAAACGACGGACGAGCATTGGCAGTCAGGCAAGTCGGCGCGGCCGATTGGCCCCCAACCTCTTCAATCTCAAAATCGTGAGAAATGAGATGTGATTTTAAGCCCCCAAAATCAAGTCTCTCCTGACTAATAACTCTTGCCAACCGTTTTTCCTGATTCAGATCAATCCGAATCACGGCTGGCCAGTCCAAGACTAGTTTTCGGAATTTGCCTTCCCGCCAACCATTAGTTTGATCCCTAATTTTAATTTTCAATATTGGTAATTGTCCAGACATAGACATAAATTAAAAACCAAGCAAAAAAGAAAAAACAATCATCTTCTTGCTTGGTCTACTCTCGCAAAATTGTATTTTTAACGAAAACCAACCCAGGCGGAGACAGAATCAAAGGAAAAAATCTTTTTTGATAGATGATCAGTGAAAATAAAACCCCAACCGCGACCAGAAACACACCCAAAAACGGCGCTCTCGGCATTGTTCCCAAAATCATCACTGCCTTATCCTTTAAGGAAAGACAATGCTTAAGACAAGCATCCATTCCGGTCATTGGTTCACAACTCATTACTTTTCCACAGTCATCATCAGCCAAATGAGACATTGAAAGAACCGGAAATGGCTTCATCAAGCCAAAATGAAAAAACAAGGCGGAAAAAGAAATCAAAATAATCACGGTCCATCCTCGGGGCATACACTTATATTTTAAATAAACCAAATCAACTCGTCAACCATCATGGATTTATGTCAACGGTAAGTTAAAATGTCCTAGTTTCCTCGTTAAATTGTTTAACAGCAAATGAAATAGTCAATAAATTAACCATGCCAGACTTCTAACGGTGCAAGAGAATAAGGATCCAAAACTATTTCTCATATCCATATTGGCAAATCACACCGCCAATGACTGTCCATCCGGTTGAATAGCTTCGCGCAAAAGTGGTTGGGTTGTCTCCAAAGTGTTGTTCACGAAACTCCATTGCTTCAGTTGTGCCTACTCCAGCAAGACCAAGGGCGACAGAGTTCTGGTCTGCTCCTTCTTTAAGGAGTTTTTCCCGCATCTCCATTGCTTCAGCTGTGCCTACT
>CAZHKL010000041.1:0-2506 GCA_964532695.1 uncultured Gammaproteobacteria bacterium
ATCTGGGCGCTTCTCTTTCCCGCAGGTTGTAGCCCCGCAGGAGTCGCTTCGCGACCCTACGGGGTAAACTTTGGTTTTTGTCATTTGATTCTTTGATTAACTCGACCATATATCTAACGCGATACTTCTTATAACTGATATCGGAGGGGTTATGTATGTTAGAGGTCACTGATCAAAATTTTGAAACTGAAGTTTTGCGCGCCAAGGGTTTGGTGGCGGTTGATTTTTGGGCGCCTTGGTGCGCGCCTTGTAAAAATTTTGGTCTGCTGGTTGAGGCTTTGGCCAAAGAATACGATGACCAAGGAGTCTGTTTGGTCAAAATGAATGTGGATGAAAATCATTTGGTGCCTGAACGTTTTGGCATTAGGTCCATTCCCGCGCTCTTGTTTTTTCAGGGTGGTCAAGTGGTGGATCAAATTATCGGTTCGGTTTCGAGAGAGGCGCTGCGGGACAGAATTGAACAACATCGATCAGGCAGCAGAACAAGCGCTCATTTGTAATCTTTGTTAAGATTCTCAATTCCTGGATAGCTATGACGGAAAAGGTGATCATTATTGGTTCTGGTCCGGCTGGTTATACAGCCGCGCTTTATGCTGCTCGAGCCAATTTAAATCCATTGATGCTGATTGGGCAGGAACCAGGCGGACAATTGATGACCACTACTGAAGTGGAAAATTTTCCTGGTTTTCCCAATGGTGTCCTGGGGCCAGAGTTAATGGAACTTTTCAGAAAACAAGCCGAACGGTTTGGCGCGCGAATTTTGATGGAAATTGTGACGGGCGTTGATTTTTCTCGACAGCCGTTAGTCATCAAAAGTGGCGATAAAACCTATGAAACCGAGGTGGTGATCATTGCCACGGGCGCGACGGCCCGACGGCTTGGTTTGGAATCAGAAAAAAAATTATACGGCCAGGGGGTTTCAGCCTGCGCGACTTGTGATGGTTATTTTTTTAAAGATAAGAAGGTGATCGTGGTCGGGGGCGGGGACTCGGCCATGGAAGAAGCGCTTTTTCTCACCAAGTTTGCCCGTCAGGTGCTGGTGGTTCATCGCCGCGACCGTCTGCGGGCTTCAAAGATCATGCAGGAGCGGGCGCGGGGGAATTCAAAGATTTCGTTTATTTGGAACAGCGAAGTCGTTGAAATTTTGGGAGTGGAGGTTGGACGGGTCACGGGCGTAAGATTAAAAGATACCGTGACCGGCGAATCTAGTGAGTTGTTAATTGACGGTGTTTTTGCGGCCATTGGCCATCAGCCAACCACGACCATTTTTCAGGAACAAATTGAACTTGACGCGCGCGGCTATATTGTTACCAGAAATGGAACAACGGCCACAAATGTGGCTGGTGTTTTTGCGGCGGGCGATGTGATGGATCCGCGTTATCGTCAAGCCATCACCGCGGCTGGCACAGGCTGCATGGCCGCGATTGACGCGGAAAAATTTTTTGAATCCCAAGCCGGAGGTGGGTAATGAACCATCTTTTTCGTTTTGAGGAACTGCGGAATGTCTACTACGCTTTTCGTCATGGTGAAAGCGTAGCCAATACCGAGGGGAAGATTGTCAGCAGTTTGGCGCGGGATAGCGCGTCCTATGGCCTGACCAGGCTTGGTCGGATTCAGGTTTCAAGAAGTATTGAAGGGTTGGTTCATCAGCTTTCTGATCGGCCGGAGATTCAAGTCGTTTCCTCGACTTTCCGGCGCGCTTGGCAGACAGCTAAGCTGATTACTGATTTCTTGGGCCAGAATCAGTTGACCTCGGCTAGCCTGGTTAGACTCCATCGTCATCGTTTTTTGAACGAACGATACTTTGGCCAGTTTGATGGTCAGTTGGCAATTAACTATCGCTTGGTCTGGGCTGAAGATCGGATTCATCCCTATCATACCCAGTGGGGCGTGGAGAGCGCGGAAATGGTCCAGACGAGAATGACGGCGGCAGTGGAGTACTTGGAGGCTCGGAGTCGAAATTCGATCTATCTCCTGGTCAGCCACGGTGATCCGCTCCAGATTCTTGAGACTGCTTTTCGGAAGTTGGGGCCTAGTTACCATCGTCATCTATCGCCCTTAGCCCTTGGCGCTTGGCGGAGGCTTAATCTTGTGTCTTAACTTGTCCCCGGGGTATACTGCCCTTGGGGTTTTTTCTTTTTGATTATGGAACAAAATATCTTGATTTCTTTGGTGGCTGCGGCCAAGATTGGAGGAATTCAAAAAGAAGTGATTGAGTTTCTGCGCGAACCAGAACGATTGGTCGAGACGCGGGTGCCGCTTTGGCGCGATGACAGAAGTTTGCTGATGGTGCCTGGTTTTCGGGTTCAACATTCGAGTCTGCGCGGTCCTTACAAGGGCGGATTAAGATATCATCCGGCCGTGAATTTGGAGGAGGTCAAAATGCTGGCCTGGCTGATGACCTTGAAATGCGCCGTGGTAGATATTCCTTTTGGCGGCGGCAAGGGCGGATTGGCTATTGATCCGAAAATTTTATCCGAAGCGGAACTGGAACGGCTGACGCGCG
>CAZHKL010000041.1:2552-6124 GCA_964532695.1 uncultured Gammaproteobacteria bacterium
CTCTGACTCGTCAGATGGCTGATTTTTGGGGACCAGAAAAAGATGTGCCGGCTCCTGATCTGAATACCAATCCTAAAATTATGGGTTGGATTGCTGATGAGTATGCTCAAATAGTTGGTCATCGTCAGTCAGCCGTGGTTACGGGTAAAAATATCGAAGATGGCGGAATCATCGGACGGGAGACAGCCACGGGTGAGGGTGGTTTGGTGGTTTTAAATAAATTTTTGGTTGATGAACAATGGCCAGCGATCAAGATGATGACCGTGCAGGGGTTTGGCAATGTTGGTTATGGGTTTGCCGTTGCGGCCGAACAGGCTGGTTACCGGTTAGTTGGGGTTTCTGATTCCCGCGGCGGAATTTGGGACAAACGGGGTCTGGGCATGGATCCAGCCAACATTTTGAAGACTAAAAAAGAACAGGGTTTGATTGCCGGTTGTTATTGTCTGGGCACGGTTTGCGATTGTTTGAATTATCAAGCCGTGACCAACGTGGAGTTACTGGAGATGCCGACTGATCTTTTGGTTCTGGCGGCCTTGGAAAATCAAATTACTCGTGAAAATGCCTCGCGAATCAAGGCCAAGGTTATTTTGGAATTGGCCAACGGTCCGATTAGTTTTGAGGCTGATCAAATTCTGCGCGAGAGGGGTATTAAGGTGATTCCGGATATCCTGGCCAATGCTGGCGGAGTAACAGTTTCTTACTTTGAATGGTTGAACAATCGTCAAAGTGAAACCTGGAATCTCGAACAGGTCAGAAAGAAGCTCGTTCAGATTCTAAACAAGGCCGTCTCTCGGGTGCGGGAAGCGAGTAAAAATTTCCAGATTGACTATCGTCAAGCCGCTTATCAGGTGGCGCTGCGGCGATTGGGCGAGGCCTTGGAGCGCCGCCGCGCGTCTTAATTTGATTTTTGGATAAATTTTTTGACGAACCTGAATTTGGAGGTGTATTATAATAAAAACATTTTCAATTCATTTTCCGGGTATGAAGTACGATCATCAAGCCGTTGAAAAAAAATGGCAAGAGCGCTGGGAAGGAGAATGGCAAGAATTATCAATGGCTGATGATGAATCGGCCAAACCAAAATGTTATCTTTTGATTGAGTTTCCCTATCCTTCAGGCGAGGGTTTGCATTTGGGTCATCCACGTTCTTATGTGGCGATGGATATCATCGCTCGGAAGCGGCGGATGGAAGGAGATAATGTCCTTTATCCCATTGGTTGGGATGCTTTTGGCCTGCCCGCGGAAAGTTACGCGGTCAAAACCGGCCAGCATCCAAGGGTGACGACTCAAAAAAGCATTGCTGTCTTTCGCCGACAATTAAAATCATTGGGTTTGTCTTTTGATTGGTCGCGCGAGGTGAACACGAGCGAGCCGGGTTATTATCGGTGGACCCAATGGTTGTTTTTGCAATTTTTCAAACATGGACTGGCATATAAGGCGCGTCTGCCCATCAATTGGTGTCCAGCCTGCAAGATTGGGTTGGCTAATGAGGAGGCGGTCTCCGGGGCTTGCGAGCGATGCGCCGGGCCAGTGGAGAAGCGAGAAAAAGAACAATGGATGCTGGCGATTACCAAGTATGCTGATCAGTTGCTCGAGGGTTTAAAAGAGGTTGATTATCCATTGCCGGCCAAAATCCAGCAGGAAAATTGGATTGGTCGGAGCGAGGGCGTGGAAATCGAATTTGCAGTGACTGATTCGTCGTTGGTCATTCCTGTTTTTACGACTCGGCCGGACACGCTTTTTGGGGCTACCTACTTGGTTTTGGCGCCTGAACATCCTCTTGTTTTTCAGATCACCACCCCAGAACAGAAAGCCGCGGTGACTGATTATGCGGCTCGGGCGCAAAAAAAGACTGATCTTGAGCGCGGGGCCGAGGGTCGGGATAAAACTGGTGTTCCGAGCGGCGCTTGGGCAATGAATCCGGCCAACCAGAAGACCATTCCCATTTGGATTGCTGATTATGTCTTACCTCATTATGGCACGGGCGCGATTATGGCCGTGCCGGCTCATGATCAGCGCGATTTTGAGTTTGCGAAAAAATATAATCTTTTAATTCAGGAAGTAGTGCGGGGAGGAGAATTGCCCTACTTGGGTGATGGGGTGATGGTGAATTCTGGAGAATTTAATGGTCAATCAAATCTTGAGGCCGGGCCGGCGATCGCCCGAGTGGTCAGTGGTAAATCTAAGGTGCAATATCATCTGCGTGATTGGGTTTTTTCGCGTCAGCGCTATTGGGGCGAACCGATTCCAATTATCCATTGTCAAAAATGCGGTTTGACGCCGGTGCCAGAGGCCGAACTGCCAGTCCTTTTGCCGGAAGTGGAAAATTTCCAACCAACCAAGACTGGAGAATCGCCGCTTGAGGCCGCGATTGAGTGGATCAAGGTTGGGTGTCCGCGGTGCGGCGGTCCGGCCAAGCGCGAAACCGATGTGATGCCTAGTTGGGCTGGCTCTTCCTGGTATTTTTTGCGCTACCTGGATCCTCATAATGATCAGGAATTTGCCGGATCAGCGAAGCTTAAATATTGGCTGCCCGTGGATTGGTATAATGGCGGAATGGAACACACGACTCTTCATCTGCTTTATTCGCGTTTTTGGAATCATTTTTTTTATGATCTTGGTTTGGTTCCAGTGCGCGAACCTTACAAGAAACGAACTTCGCATGGTTTGATTTTAGCCGCGGACGGCGAAAAGATGTCTAAATCGCGCGGCAATGTGATCAATCCGGATGAGATTGTCCAGCAATATGGCGCTGATACCTTGCGTTGTTATGAAATGTTTTTGGGGCCATTTAATCAGGCGGCGCCTTGGCAGCCGGAGGGAGTGGTTGGCGTCCGGAGATTTCTTGAGCGCGTGGTTGATTTGGCGGCGAATAAGGTTGGGGTTCAAAATCAATCTGATTCAGAATCAGAGCGGGTGATTCATCAGACGGTGAAAAAAGTGACCGCTGACATTGAGGCGATGAAATTCAACACCGCGATTTCGCAGTTAATGATCTGCGTTAATGTCTTGGCCCGAGCCGAGAAGATTCCTCAAGGTCTTTTTGAAATTTTTTTAAAGATATTTTTTCCTTTTGCTCCGCATTTAGCCGAAGAGCTTTGGGAAAAATTAGGGCATCAGGAAAGCGTTAGTAAAGAATCCTGGCCCGAGTTTGACCCAAGGTTGGTTGAAGAAAAAGAAATTGATCTGGTGGTTCAAGTCAATGGCCGGGTGCGCGATCGAATCAGCGTCCCGACTAATTTAGCTCGAAATAAACTTGAAGAGCGGGCCTTGGCTTCGCCTAAAATTCAAGCCTTCATCAAGGGACAGAAAATCAAGAAGATTATTGTCGCCCGCGGTCAGCTGGTCAATTTGGTGCTGGAGTAGATGCAAATTCGGAATTCGGAATTATGAAAGATAAAAAATGGTTTTTGACTGGCCAAGGAAGGCGATTCCTTTTGATCGGAGGAATCTTTTTTGTTTTATTGAGTTTTCGTTTCTGGTTGGGTTGGCGACAGATCTTGAATCCAGAAACGATTTTTGGTCAGGCGAACAAGGTGGCAAGTGTGCGCGGAGTGGTGACGGCCCTGCCT
>CAZHKL010000042.1:0-4165 GCA_964532695.1 uncultured Gammaproteobacteria bacterium
GCGCAGTTCCATCCTGCGCCGCGGACTGATCATTGAGGGCGGAGTGGTTGACGCTCGTTACAGCGGATTTCTAACCATCCCGATGCTGAATAGCGCCAACCACAGCGTTCGGCTTTATCCTGGTGAACGGGTTTGTCATTTGGTTTTTCATTCTCTTTCCAGCGAACTTTCGCCCGAAGAAGCAGAACGGCATGGCCTGGCTGCGGCCAAATATCAAGATTCAACCCAATATGGCCTAGATGTAAAACTTGATCGTCAAGAAGAAATTGATCTGATTAAGGCGGGAAAGCTTGAAGAATTAAAGGCCCTCTTTCCGCTTCCCAACCCTCAAAAAGTTGCCTAAGATGGACCCCCTGATCAAATCCCTTCCCTACCTGCCGCCCGGACGAGTGATACTATATGTGCCTGACACTCATCCTCTGATGGCGCGCGCGAGAGAGCTTTGCTCAACCCACACCCGTTTCTGCCGCCAGCCAACCATCGCGGTCATTGCCAAAAAAGATCGAATTATCGCCGAGGGTCGAAATGGAGGCGAAGATCCGCCCGCGGTCTGCAACCGCAAAAAACTGGGTATTCCCACTGGCCAGCGCTATGAACTTTGTCCAGGCTGTGATCCACATCATCATGCTGAAGCCGCGGCCCTGAGAAAAGCGACGGAAAATCCAAGCGGCGCTGACCTCTATCTTTACGGCCACTGGTGGTGTTGCGAATCATGCTGGACAAAAATGATCGCGGCCCAAATCCAGAATGTTTATCTGGTGGAAAACGCCAGAGAAAAATTTTCATGACTCGACCATTTATCATGTTTGACGGTCTGGACGGCAGCGGCAAAAGCACCCTGGTTGGCGCTTTCCGAGAGACGTTCGAGGAACAAGGACTCCGGATTTTTGATCTGGCCGCCTGGAGCCGAGAACATAATCGTCTGCCTCTGCCCGAAGACTGCGGCTCGGCTGAAGTCGTCTTGAGCGCTGAACCAACCAAGGCTTGGCTTGGAGCGGCCATTCGAGAAGAACTTATTCGTCAAGGAACCAATTATCCCGACTTAACCATCACTGAAGCCTTTGCCTTGGATCGGCTCATCCTTTACCAGCGACTCCTGATCCCTCTGCGCGCCGCTGGAAAGATGATTGTTCAAGATCGCGGCGTCTCTTCCTCGATTGCCTATCAACCCCTGCGCGGGGTGACTCTTAAAACCGTGCTTTCCTTTCCGGGCAATCAACTGGCCCTGGCCCAGGCGCCCGATCTCCTGGTGATTGCTCGCTGCCCAGTCGAGAAGGCCCTGGTGCGTTTGGCCGGCCGAATCAATAAAAAAGATAATGTGATTTTTGAACAAAAGGCCTTTCTTCAAAAATTAGCCCAGCGCTATGAATCGCCAGGCTTTCGCCGTCTTTGGAAAGAACACTGCACTCGTCTCCAATATCTGGACACTGATCTGCCTCTGCCCGAGATGATCAAGTCAGCCAAAAACCTGGCTCATTCCGTATTTCTCTCCTTAGCTTAGTTATAAGTTATTAGTAATCGAGGTCCAGCTTCGACTGACGAAAAATATGCCCCAACTGATCCATGTTTCTGACCTAACTCACCAAGTCGCTAAACTTTATCGCCATCATTTTGTTGATTTCCTGCGGGTCTTGGTTTGGCTGATTGTGCCGACCGTTCTGATCGAACTCGGGCCGCTCCTGCCGCTCGAGGAATTTGCCAAACAAGTCATCATAGCCGCCCTGACCATTATTACGGTCGTGGCCTCGCTTTGGCTTTCAGTGATGGTGGTTGATCTCATCCGCACTTATTCTGGCGAGATCGTTGACACTCGGAAACTTGAGCGACGAAGTTGGGGTATTTGGGGCCGGGTGATTGATCTGACCCTGATTTCCCTGCTTCAAGGATTGGTGGTCGCGGCTGGTTTTCTTCTTTTTCTGGTCCCGGGTTTGATTTTTTGGTGCTGGTTTTCCTTTGCTCGTTATGCCGTGCTCGTTGATGGAGTCTCGCCTGGTTCGCAGGCGCTGAAAACCTCAAAGGAATTGGTCAATGGCCGCTTCTGGCAAATTGTTTGGCGTTGGCTGGCCAGCTATCTTTATTTTGGAATTTTTTTGGTGCTCGGAATTGCCCTGCTCCTGGCCATTATTGGCGCTTTCCTAGGCAACCCTGGTTTGGCTTTTACCAACAGTATTTTCGAAGGTAATGCGCCGCTTTGGTGGGCTAGTCTCATTACTAATCTGGCGACCATTCTCGCCACTCCCCTCTTTATTGGTCTGGGCGTGCTGCTTTACCAAGACGTCAAACGTACGAAATGACGAAAATATGTCTCTCCAACCAGTCATTGGCCTTGAAATTCATCTCCAACTCAAAACTCGAAGCAAGATGTTTTGCGGTTGTGATAATCACGGCGAAGAGGCGCCGCCCAATACGACCATCTGTCCGATTTGTCTGGGACATCCTGGCACCCTGCCGGTCTTAAATGACCAAGCCCTTCATTGGGGAGTGCTGATGGGTCTGGCCTTGGGCAGCGAGATTCCTTCTTTTTCCAAATTCGATCGTAAAAATTATTTTTATCCTGACCTGCCTAAAAATTACCAAATCTCCCAATATGATCTGCCGATTGCCGTCGGCGGTCTGGTCGAACTGGAAATTCCTGACACCCGAGCGCCGCGGCCGCTGATTAAAATTCGTCTCACTCGCGCCCACTTGGAAGAAGACGCGGCCAAACTCCTGCACGCTAAAGATGGTTCGGCTTCCTTTGTTGATTTTAACCGCGCCGGCACGCCCCTGCTCGAAATTGTCACTGAACCAGATTTCCGCGCCCCGCTTGAGGCTAAGCTCTTTCTCCAAGAACTGCGCCGGATCGCCCGCTACCTTGATGTCTCTGATGCCGAAATGGAAAAAGGACAAATGCGCTGCGATGCCAACATTAGTTTGATTGAGATTGATGAACAAGGTCTGCCGCTGACGGAAAAATTAAATCCCAAAACCGAGATCAAAAATGTCAACTCCTTTCGCGCGGTGGAACGAGCCCTGGTCTATGAAATCAAACGACAGACTGACCTCTGGCGCGTCAACTCGCCGCCGGCTGGCTCCTCGACGCGCGGCTGGAATGATGAACGTGGAGTGACTGAAGAACAACGACAGAAGGAGGCGGCGCATGATTATCGCTACTTTCCTGAACCAGACCTGCCGCCGCTTGATCTGGTCGAGATCGCCTCCAAGCTCAAGAATCAGCTGCCCGAACTGCCTCGTCGGCGACGGGGGCGGTTTATTGAAGAATATGGCTTGAGCCCCAATGACGCCCGAATCTTAACCGATGAACCAGAATGGGCGAATTTCACGGAAGCTGTTTTTTCTGAACTCCAGGCCTGGTTGATTTCGAGCGATGAAATCGAGGGCGGGGACGCGGAAATCCCCTTGACCGTCAAAAATAAAATGGCCAAACTAGTTGGCGGTTGGATCACTTCCAAACTGATGGGCGAGATGGCGGCTCGGACGATTGACATCCGCCGACTAAAAATCACGCCGGAAGACTTTGCTGAATTCATTACCTTGATCTATCAATCAAAAATCAACTCGGCCCTGGCGCGAGAAATTTAGGACTAATGCTTCAATCGGGTCAAGACCCTCATCAGATTGTCTCCGAACGAGCCTTGGGGCAAATCAAAAACACTGAAGAACTCAAAGATATTGTCCAGCGAGTGCTGAACGTCCATCCTGAAGAAGTCCATCGGATCAAGGCGGGCGAGGAAAAACTAATGATGTTTTTAGTCGGTCTAGTAATGAAAGAAACCAGGGGTCAAGCCAACCCCGAGGAGACGCAACGTCTCTTGCGCGAATTGATTGAAATCTAATCCAAGTCTGGGCCCCCCTCCTGGAGAAACTGCCGCGCCAGCGCCTGGGCTTGTTTTTTTGTTTTGACCCAGTGAATTTGCGAATCACGGCGAAACCAAGTCAACTGACGACGCGCATAATCATGAACACGAAACTTGATTTTTTGTTTCAACTCTTCCTTCTCCTCTCTGGCGATTCGTTTTTTCGCGCGAAAAAGAGATGATTGTTGAGCCAGCTTATCAATAATCTCACGATAACCAATCCCGCTCAAAGCCGGCAGTGAACGAGAATACTTTTTGACCAGATGCGCCGTCTCTTTGATTAGTCCATGGTCCATTTGCCAATCAAC
>CAZHKL010000042.1:4175-5605 GCA_964532695.1 uncultured Gammaproteobacteria bacterium
CGATGATAAAGTTTAACTCGCGGAAGATCAGGAGCCAGCTTGAGCGCCTGGAAAAGTTTCTCACCTCTGACCCGTTGCGCGGTAAACGGTCGGCCAGTGGCCAGGCACACCTCCAGGGCTCGAATCAGGCGGCGCGGATTTTCCTTTTGCACCACCGACCCGGCCCCGGGATCAAGTTTGATTAATTTTTTCCAAAGCGCCTCTGGCCCATGCTTTTTTAATTCTCTTTCCAATCTGGCCCGCAATTGATAATCAGGCGGCACTTGAGGAATATCTAAATTTTCAACCAGGGCTTGAAGATATAAACCCGTGCCGCCGACCACAATCGGCAATCGGCCGCGCTGATTAATCTCTCGAATGGCGGCCACGGCCTTTTCTTTCCATTCGGCGACCGTGATGATTTGATCTGGCCGGGCTAAATTAAAAAGATGATGCCGGACGCCCCGAAACATTAATTTTGATTTAGCCACTCGGAAAGGCGGCTTGGCTACGGCGATCCGCATCTCCTGATAAATCTGGCGGGAATCAGCGTTAATAATCTCGCCTTTAAATTTTTGCGCCAAAAAAATCCCCAGGTCAGTCTTGCCTGAACCAGTCGGGCCAAGAACAACTATTATTTTCAATAATTTTTTATTCACAAACACCATCCAAGACCCACTCTCGAGCCTGGTTAATTCTGACCGGCACAATTTGACCAACCAAATCTTCTGAACCAGGAAATTGGACCAATTTCATCTCGCTTGAATAACCAGAACAGAGACCAGACCCTCTTGGTTCAAATTTCTCGACCATCACCTCAACTCGAATGTCAAGATAAGCTTGATTTTTCCGGAAAACAATCTCTTCCATTAAATTCTGGAGAACGCGCCAACGGCGCCGTTTCTCCGCCGGCGGAACATCATCCCTAAAGGCGCGGTCAGCCGCCGTGCCCGAACGAGCAGAATACATTGCCAAGTAAGCGATATCAAATTCAACCTCTTGATATAACGCCGCTGTCCGTTCAAATTGTTCGATGGTTTCGCCTGGAAAACCAACAATAATATCCGTCCCGATCGCGATCTTGGGTTTCTGGACGCGGATTTTTCGGATCAGCTCCAGATAGTCTTCAACCCGATAGCGACGATTCATCCGCCGCAAGACTTCATTGTCGCCTGATTGCGCGGGCAGATGAATAAAATTAACCTGATGGGGCAGGGCCAAGGCCTCAATCGCCTCTTCGGTCAAATGGAGAGGATGCGGGGCGGTAAAATGAATCCTCCGCAGACCGGCAATTTGATTCACTTCCCAAAGCAAAGCCGCAAAATCATCATGATAAGGATTGGTCGGCTGGAAATTTTCCCGGTCAGGAGCCTGATAAGAATTAACCGTCTGACCCAAGAGAGTCACTTCGAGACAACCATCCCGAGCCAACTCTCGAATCTCGTTCAAGA
>CAZHKL010000043.1:0-5588 GCA_964532695.1 uncultured Gammaproteobacteria bacterium
AAGCAGTTGGCTCGCGTATTTGTAAAAGGTGGACCATGGGCGGGAGAGGATTTGAACCTCCAAGGTCTTGCGACCGCCAGCCCCTCAAGCTGGTGTGTCTGCCGATTCCACCACCCGCCCGTCCAAAATACATTAAACCATTCTTTCCCTCCCGACAATGACCCGCAAACGTCTGGGTAAAATACTCACTTCAAAACGGGGCTGGGCAAATTTTTCTTCATCAACATAAGCGGCGAGCGGCGCCGGCCCAGTCGTTTCAATGACAACCCTCTTGATTACGAACTGCGAACGTCGCCAAACTGGCCGCCGCCAAAAACCAATTTCTTCTTTCGCCTCCAGGACCGCCTCCAAATAACCATCTTGAGGATTGGATAATTCAACTGATTTTGCCTCATCATCAATCCAGCCCAAATTTTTAATCTGCAGGGCGCCGACTCTTTTCGTCTCCAAGGTAAATTTGCCGTCGCAAACAATGGAACACTGGCTTTCCGGCAGGCGCATCCGACTTAAAAAATATCGGCCATTGACCTTGCCGACATCAATCGTGTAAAGACTGCGCCGACCCAAAATATCAACCGCCCTGGCCCCGGACGGAATCCCAAAAAGCTTGGCCAGGGTATTGGGTTCACCCAAGGGAATGACGCCCAGGGTCAGGCGAGCCGTCACCACGGCTCCGATCACCTGGCGCACGGTCCGATCATTGCCCACCACGACCACGGTTTTGATCCCGCGGCGCGCCTCATCAAGAATCAACTCGCTGGCCTCCCGAAATAAAGAAAGACGGCCAATATTCCCGGTGATGCCTAAATCCGCTAACCGATTTTCAATCATGGCCAACTCCTTGGCATATTCCTTTTGTTGGACAAAACTGTCGTAAATGTAATAGTACATCTTCAAGACAATTGAGGTTCTTCAATCTCAACTTGATTGGTTGACTTGCTCCGGCCCCGTTTGCGGATGGGTTCAGTTACCCGCGCGGTCTCTGGTCCGCCGGGCATAGCGCAACGTCCATTCAAAATCGCGCCTTGGGTCATAACCATGGTTTTGGCCTCCACATCGCCCGTCACCCGCGAGGTCGGCGTGAGTTCTAAATGTTCGGCAATCTTCATATTGCCCTGCACCTCTCCGGCCACGATCGCGTTCTCGGCCACCACATTAGCGACGATCCGGGCGTGTTCGCCAACCCGCAGATCACGCTCGGTTCGCACCAGACCATGAACCTCTCCCTCAATGATAATATTGCCCTGACTAACAAACTCTCCCTCGACCTTGACACCCTGCGCGATAATCGTCTCGCCCGATCCTCCCTCTGAAATGATTTCTTTCTTGAACATATACTGTTTATTATATCATATTATCCTGGATTAACAACCCCAGAATTTTGGCTGAATTTACATCTCTTCAAGCAAATCAAAACCCAAAAGTCTGGTCCCATTTTCCAAGACTTGCCAAACCGCCTGAATTAAATCAAGACGAAAAGCGCGTATTTCTCGAGGCGCGCCCAAGACCGGCAACTTTTCATAAAATTCAGCAAAGGTCTGGGCCGTTTCAAAAAGATAGGCGCCGAGCGGAGACGGACGATAATTGCCGGCCGCCTCCAGCGTCACTTTTGGAAAACGAGCGAGCTGGAGCAGCAGTTTTTTTTCTAAGGGATCAATGACGCGATTCGGAGAATGTTCAAGACCGCCTCGGATCCGCGCCTTGCGTAAAATGCTCGCGATCCGCGCGCCGGTGTACTGCAAATAAGGACCGCTCGCCCCGGAGAAAGAAATCGCCTTCTCAATATCAAAAGTCAAAGTTCGATCAAGATCATGAGCCAACATCCCGAACTTCATGCCCGCCAAAGCAATCTGCCAAGCCGCCCTGTCCACTCGATGACCTGACCAATCCGGATGCCGGGTCTTGGTTTCGCGTCGGGCCGCGTCCAGGATCGCGGTTCGCATCTCTTGATAAGTCACCACCAGGCCTTGACGCGAAGACATCGCCCCGGTCTTCAAGGTCACAAACTCATAAGAAAGATGCGTCATCGGTTTTTTAAAGCCCGTCAGGGTTAAGGTCTTGGCCAACTGTTCAAAATATAAATTCTGCCTCGCGTCAGTGATCACGAGCAGGCGGTCTGGTTTATAATCCTTCATCTTCTGATAAGCCAAGGCCAAATCGCGCGTTGAATAAAGGGTCGTCCCGTCGGATTTTAAAACCAAAAAAACATCCAAACCATAAGTCTCAAGCGGCACGACGAGCGCCCCCCGACTTTGACGAACAATCCCCTTTTTCTCCAGGGCCCGAACGATTCTCCGACCCGGTCCATCCATCTCGCTCTCCCAATAACTTTTTTTGAGACGCACTCCCAACTCGGCGAAAATCTGCTCAAATTCGGCGCGTGACCAAGCGCGGGTCTTTTGCCAGAGACGATGGACGCTCCGGTCGCGAGCTTCTAATTTTCTGTTTAACTCGGCAATTTCCGCTCGCGCGGCCGGATGTTCCTCCGCCCAATTTTCCGCTTCGCTGTAAATTTTGCCCAACCAAGAACCGCGCTGATCAATCGGCGGTTCCTGATCGGCGTGAAACTTCAAAAGACCCCAAAGAGTGGTGGCGACATGGGTGCCGAGATCGCCATGATAACTGGCCCGAATGACTTTATATCCCGCGAACTCGAGCAGGCGGGCCACAGATTCACCCAAAAGAATGTTGCGTAAATGACCGACATGGACGGCTTTATGAGTATTGGGTTGAGCGTATTCAACCAGCACCCGCTTGCCTTCACCAACGCGCCAGGCGCCGTAACGGGAGCCAGCCACCTCAATCTCGCGGAGCAGAGAAACAGCCAAAGGGGGGCTGTCAATAAAAAAATTCACAAATGATCCGTGGGCCTCGATTTTACGGATCATTCCCTTGGGTTCAATTTTGGGCGCGAGTTCTCGCGCGAGTTCAGACGGCGGCCGGCCTTGAGCTCGGGCCAAGGCAAAACAAGGATAAGCCAGATCGCCCCATTTGGGATCAGGCGGCCGAGTCAATTCATCAAGGGTGGGCGTATGCTGCTTGCCCAAGGCCTTTTTGACGGCCTGCAAAATCTCTTGTTCAATTTTTTGAATCGTATACATTCGCAAAAAATTAAGCCTCCAAGTGGAGACGGAGAAAATGCCGCTTGCCCTTTTGGAGCACCGCTCCATTTTTTCCAATGGTTGTCTCCCCATTTGGATCTTCAACCGCCTTCTCATTAATTTTCAAGCCGCCCTGAAGGATCAAACGTCGAGCCTCGCTCTTGGAAGATACCAAACCAGCCGCGACCAACAATTCAGTGGTCAACCATTTTCCTTTTCTAACTCTAATCTCCGGCATTCCCTCGGGCGTCTGATGTTGACGAAAGAGCCGGTCAAAACCTCGGGCCGCCGCGGCCGCGTCTTTTTTCGAATGATATCTAGCCACGATCAGGTTTGCCAAACGGGCCTTAAAATCGCGCGGATTATCCCCCTTCTTCATTGCTCGCGCCATCTCCTTAATTTTAATCATCGAGCAATCAGTCAAGGATTCAAAAAGCGGAAGGATGGCCTCATCGCCCAAGGCCATAATTTTTCCGTAAAGCTCATCCGGCCCGGCCGCCAGACTAATCAGATTGCCTTCAGTCTTGCCGATCTTGCGGCCGCTCGCATCCGTCAAAAGACAGAGGGTCATCACAAATTTTTCTTTCTGTTTCAGCCGATCCAAAAACCGACGGCCGACCAACATATTAAAGGTCTGATCCGTGCCCCCCACTTCCAGATCAACATCCAAAACCACGGAATCATAACCCTGTAAAATTGGGTAAAGCAATTCGGCCGCGCTAATCTCTTGGCCGCGTCTTTCACGCTCTTTGAACATATCCCGCTCTTCCAATCGTTGTTTCGAAATTAAGTTGGCGATCTTAAAAAATTCACGAAGCGACAGCTGATCCCACCATTCGGAATTGTGACGAATGATCACGGGATTGGTTTTATCCTCAAGATTCAAAACCCGCTGGATTTGGGTTTTATATTTTTTGAGATTGGCCCGGACCTGATCAGGAGTCAGTGGTTTGCGGGCCAGGGTTTTACCGGTCGGATCGCCGATCTGGGCGGTAAAATCGCCAATCAAAAGAATGACTTGATGGCCCAGGGCGCGAAATTGTTCCAATTTTTGAAGCACGACCGCGTGGCCCAGGGTTAATTCCGAACCAGTCGGATCAATCCCGTTGTAAAGACGGAGACGGCGGCCGGATTTTAGAACTGCGGCCAATTTTTCTCGACTCGGATAAACCGTGTCTACACCGCGATTGAGAACCTCTTTGATTTTTTTGGAATCATTTGAGACTTTCATATTGGATCTCGAGTTTAGTCAATTTTTCTTGAGTCATCATGAGACGCGCTCGATCAGCTTCCACCACGGCTGGCGGCGCCTGATCCAGATAATCTTTATTGGCCAATCTTTCTTCCAGGGCGGCCAAATATTGACCCGTCCCCTCTAAGGCCTCGGCCAGCCGCGTTCTTTCTTTTTCCAGATCAACAAAATCAGCGAGTTCAATTGAAACCTCAATCGAACCGGCCATCACCGTGACTGATCCAGGGGGCTTTTCTGCTTTTTCCGTCATAATCAATTCTTCAAGCCGGGCCAGATGTTTAATCACCTGGACCTCTCGGGCCAACCAGGCCGCATCCGAACCGAGGCCCAGTCTCGCCTTAAGCCGGACTGATGAAGGCAGACGGTAATCGGCTCGCAAACCGCGAATCGCGGAGACAATCTCCTGCAGTTTATTAAATTTTTCCCTAACGGTCTGATCGAACAGCCCGCTCGGTCCTTCCCAAGATTCAATCATTAATAATTTTTTCTCGCCCATCAGACCCCAAAGATGTTCAGTCACCAAGGGGGCAAAGGGATGCCAAAGCTTTAAGACGCGACCCAGACAATGATGGAGAATCTTTTGAGTGGTCAGATGAAATTCATCTGCGGCCAGCTGAAGTTTCGATATCTCCAGATACCAATCGGCCAGCGAACCCCAAGTAAAATCGCGCAGCCGCTCGCCAGCCGCGGAAAATTCATATTGCTCCAAGGCGCGAGTCACCTTCCCGGCTGTTTCATCAAGTTCGCCCAAGATCCACTGATCAGCCAAGGTTTGAGGTTGGGGTTGATCGAGTGATAAAGATCGATCATCAGTGACCGAAAAAATAAAGCGGGCAATGTTCCAAAGTTTATTGGTAAAATTACGGAAGCCGGCAATCTTAGCCTCGCTCAACTTCACATCATGACCAGGCGCGGCGCCCAAAATCAGAGAAAGTCGGGTGGCGTCAGCCCCGTATTTTTCAGTCATATCCAAGGGATCAATCACATTGCCGATTGATTTGCTCATTTTCCGGCCTTGTTCATCTCGGACCAGACCATGCAAGTAAATCGTTCGAAAGGGCACTTCACCCAAGGCGTAAGTCGTCATCATGATCATTCGGGCAATCCAGAAAAAAAGAATATCATAACCAGTCTCCAGCACGCTCGTTGGATGATAAAATTTCAAATCAGATGTTTTTTCTGGCCAACCCAAGGTGGAAAAAGTCCAAAGCCCGGAGGAGAACCAGGTATCGAGC
>CAZHKL010000044.1:0-5568 GCA_964532695.1 uncultured Gammaproteobacteria bacterium
GAATTATACAATCACGCTCGACCTATTTTAGCAAAAATGTCTGACGCCACGAAAAAGAAAAGAATTTTGCTTTCAACGTCCTGCCCTCAACGAGCAGGCGGAGGCGTGTTAATGTTCCTGCTTAGGCTGGCGAATTTTCCGGTGGATATTTCTTTTCTTTGCCCCACCCTCCCAGTGCAGAAAAGGTTAAGGAACTCCCTGTGGACAGAACGCTTGTTGCACTTTCATTCACCAAAGACATTTCTAAATTAAGTTGCTGTATATGAAAAACGATGACAAAACATTAAGCCGTTTGTGATTGTGGAGACGGTGCTGATTTGATGCCTTTTATTTTATTCGAATCTGGATGAAACCTTTGCAGGTCATATCCTTTCCCTTCCCTATTTTTGACCTCTATGTTACCCTGATGAAACGGTAAGGATTAGGAGGAACCATGGGTTTTACCATCAGCGAAGAACAGGCGTTCCAGACCTTCCGAGAAACAGGCATGATCCTGGACAACGGGCATTATCAGTTGCCCAGCGGTCTGCACACCCGGACCTTTGTCAACTTCAACGCGCTCGCCTTGAGTCAGACGAGCATGATGTTCTACCTGGCGCGGGGACTGGCCGAACGGATCCAGGAGGCTCGCATCCGCTGCGATCTGGTCTTTACCCGCAGCGGTCCAGTGGAAACCCTGGGTCGGATCACGGCCCAGTGGCTTGATCGCGATCTGCCTCATCTTGTCACTCCTAACGATTCTCTTTTCCAGCCGACCATTGGTCTTGAACTCAAGGGCAAGCAAGTTCTCCTTGTGGAGGATGTGGTCTCAAGCGGCTATACCCTTGAACGATTGGCCACGATCGTCCGTAGTTGGAATGGAAATGTGATTGAACGAGCCGCTCTCTGGCTGCGCGATCCGCAATTCGAGGCGATTGCTCTCATCCGCCGACAACTGGACGAATACGCGCCGGATGACGGCTGTCCATTCTGTCGAATCGGTCGACCGCTTGAGGTCGTGCCCGGTCAGTCGCCCTACTTTTCCCGACCGCGCTGACGCAACTTCAAAACAGCCCCTGGCTTGGGCTGTCTTTTTTTTCAAAAGATGATCAATCTTAATCAGAAACCACACCCTTACCGGCCGCGCTTGGGTCAGACGGCATATCCGTGTTCAATGAACCGGCTCGACGACTAACAGCCGCGCCGGTTTTTGTGTCCCGCGCCTCAAGAGTGGTCTCATTGGTCAAGGTCAAGAATCGCCCCAGATCAGAAGAATCAGGAATAATTTGAACTTCAAAATCAGCAGAAATTTTATTTGTTTCTCGAGTCAAATTATCAATTTGCCAAGTCACGATCCGATTCGCCGCCTCCCAAGAAAGTCGTCCGGTTTCCACCCTAGTCCGACCCGTCCAACTCACTCGACCGGGCAAGGTCGTCTTCAAACGCAAATTTTGCAGTCCATGACGGGTATTTTCTATGATCCAAACAATTCGTAAATTAGTTGATTCTCCAACCCGCGGCGGCAGGGGGCCGCTGCCTAAAGACGCGCCATCCTCGTCAAAATAACGCGCCTCGGCTTTGAAATTCAAATCAGTATTAAGAGCGATTATGAGAGGCGTGGTCTGAATTTGTCGCGCGTTTGGCCGTCCGTCAACCGCGCCGATCAGGGCGCCGACCGAGAATCGAATCTCGTCATTGCCTAGACTGGCAACCGCGGTCGAGATCGGCAAAATCAAATCAATCACCCCCTCGGCGCGAGGCGCGAGACTGGCTAGACCTGCAATCTCTCGTCGCGTCCAAATCAAAACCTGACCCTCTTGTTTTGGCTTTGCCGCTGTTTCAAGACCTGACCAGTCAATCAATCCAGTTGGATCCTCTGACGCAACCAAAGAAATCACCACCTCGCCCAAGGTGGTTTCGCCGGGATTTGAATAAGCCAGAGAAAGATGAAGCCGGTCGCCAAAATCAGCCACCCGATTTTCAGTCGAACCATTAACCAACAAGGTCAAATTAATGACCGGGGCCAAGACATTCACCTCAAGGTTTTGGCGAGAATGAGCAAAATATTCATCTCCCTTGACTAAACCAACCATCAAGGTCAAAGACGCGAGGCCAACCGCATCCCCGGCGAATTTCCCCTTGAGAAAAAGCCGACTCTCGGTTCCCGGTGCCAAGGCAGCTATTTTCCATTCCTTGCCTCCCTCATCTTTGGAGGCTGGTTCTGATGAAGAAAAAAGAAAATATGGCCCGGCCTCCAAACGCGCCACTGGTTCAAAACTTTCCGAGCCAGTATTTTTTAAAGCGTACTCATACTCAATCTCTTCACCAGGCGTGACTTCAGTTGGGCCAACAAGTTTGGTTTCAAAAACTGTTCCGGCTAGAATAATTTGTTTGGTGGCAATGGCTTGAAAATCAGCGTTAAAATTAACCGGCCGATAAGTAACCATCGCTTGAAAGGCGCTGGCGCCCTCATCCGGACCGTAAAAATAGCCGCGTAAGACAATCTCGTCTCGCGAGGCGGGATCACGACGGCCCAAGACCCAAGTATAAGGTTCCTTGGTTGGAGCCGGCCTGGCCTCAAGGACCTGAAACTCTTTTGGAATAACCAAACGCGCTTCCAAGGCGGCCAAGGCCTGACGTTCCTTGCTCGTGATAAAAAAATGATATTCTTGAACCTCGCCGGCCTTAACTTTTTCTTCACCCTCAATGGTTAAAACCACTCCCCGGCCAACAAACCGGCCATAGGGCTGAAAAATAAAAAAACCGGCCCAAGCGGCTAAAGCCAGCGCCGCAAAAAAAACCAAAAGACCCAAGATCACGGTCCGTGATTTTCCTTTCCCTTGCTCCAGTCTGGTAAAATCAGAATCAGCGCCCCGACCGGCGTAAATTTCCCTGATGATTTTTAAAGAAATACGGTTGGTTTTTTTATTTTTCTTCACTAACGGACGAGGTGACTCACCGGGTAATTCTTGGTGTTCAATAAAAACTGGTTTTTTAGGCATACTACCGTTCCAATAACAAACCAAGGAAAAGATCGGCGCCAAGTTCTCGTTGAGTTAGGAGATGATTTCCCGAAAGAACGCTGTTTGGTGTCTGCCAACGCACCCGGGCCGCGGCTGGGAACTCGAGTTTTTGGCTGAAACTTGCCTGTAAACCAGATTGTTTAAGCACCAGCAGGGTATAAGACAGAAGAAAATCATGTTGACTCACTGTCCCGGGCGGCAGGCGATAAGTCAAGACGGCTTGACTTTGACGACCAGGATCAACCTGCAGCCAATTGCCAAAAACAGTATAACCAGATTCTTCCATCAAATCAGTGCCGCTCGCTGTTTCTCGACCAACCAGGGGTGAAAGACGAAGCAAATCATCATCTGATCGAGCATAGGTCGGGGGTGGACTAAACAATTCCGACGGCGGGGCTTCAAATCCCCGCGCCTCGATCAGGGCGCTGCCGATTGGCACGTAAACCCGCAGGTAACTGACATTGCGCTGACCAGTAAAAAGATCGCCTTTCCTGCCCTGATGAAGCCGAGTGATGGTCAGACGATTGACTACTTCGCCCGAGGCTTCAAGAGTGGTCTGCAGATCAAGATTAGTCTGAATCACCGCGTCAGTCTTGCCGCCGGCAATATTGGAAACGGCCAGGCCCAGCGCGTCGCCACTAGTTTTCTTCCATTCGCCCGCAAACCCGACCCGCGCCCAGGCCGTCTGTTGAGTCTGATCTCGGGTATAAACCTGGATCTCTTTCGCGCGGCCAGCCTCGCCCAGGACGGCCAAAAGTTTGAGCATCTGTTCCGGGGTCGCGGTCATTATTCGTTCAATCAAACGCGGGGCTAATTCACCAATTAGAGCCTTGGGCCGATTCTGCAGGCGATCATATTCCAATTCCACGATCTTTTGAGTCTCCAAAATAAAATTATCAGCCGTGAAGACACGATGATAATCTGGCATTTCAATCGGTCCAAGAATAGCCAAAAGTTTAGTAACTAAAGTGGCGTTCACCGCCACCAAACCATCAACTGACGGCCCGCCGCTCTTTTCATAAAACCAAATAAGTTTCCGGGCCGAACTGGGAAAATCAGGAAACCAGTTAGCGTCATGAAATTGCCAACGCGGTTCAATTAAATGCAGCGGCGCGGGCGAAACCAGGTGTTCGCGCAGGCCGCCGGCCAGATCATAAGAACCGCCGCCCGGAATTTCAATGCGGCGCAACTCGCCCCGTAAAATATCAACCAAGGCAAAACTGCCGATAAAACCGCCAGTCGGCCGCAGTTCATTGGGATTTTGAAAAACCAGCAGGTAACGTTGGTTCTGCTCCAGACCCAAAAATTCTTCTAAGGCGGGCAAGAAAGCTATGGCTTCAGCCAAACCAGCCTTGATCTGGGCCAGTTTCTGCCGACCGCTGGAAACAGGGCCAGCTAAAGATGAAGGTAAAAGATTTAATTTAACCTCATTCAATTCCAAAGAGGCGGCGTGAACCAGAGGCAAGGCCGCGCGCAAGGCTTCTTCAAAATGAATCAATTTACTGGTTAGCGGCCAGGACGGATTTTGTGGTTCGGTCAAAGCTCCAAAACCGCTGGTCATGATTTGAACCGCCTCGGCCAGATGAGCGCTGGCTGATAAAAGTTGACTGCCGGATTCATAAAGTGAACCAAATCGAGGAATCACTGGCGCCAACTTGCCAAAGATACCAGCCGCCTGTTCTAATTCCTTTTTCGCCTCAAGTAGTGAACGTGGACTATTAGGCCAAGAGCCCAAGGCCTCCTTGCTTTTTCCCAAAACT
The DNA here is from genome assembly GCA_964532695.1 of uncultured Gammaproteobacteria bacterium. Classification (GTDB taxonomy): domain Bacteria; phylum Patescibacteriota; class Patescibacteriia; order CAZHKL01; family CAZHKL01; genus CAZHKL01. The sequence continues at coordinate 4,763 of CAZHKL010000044.1, forward strand.
GAAGCTTGAATCCCTTGAAATTTGGCATAGACTCCCAGACCGGCCGCTGGTCCAGTAAAAAGCAAGGCCGCCAAGGCAAAAATTAAAACTGGCCGAAGTTGAGGACGAAAAAATAAAAAAGGCGCTTTCTTTCTTTTTGTTTTTACCCGACCCGCGGGACGTTTCTGGGAATGAACTGACTCTAGAACTGGTTCAGGCCGGACTAGGATTGGAGAGGAAATCTGATTTGATTGATCTTGAGGAAAAAAAATTTTCTGAATTTGAGTGGATGAAGTTAAGGTAGACGGTTCGGTTGATTCAGGAAATTCAAAATGAACCACATACGGCGAGACCGGCGGTTTTTCTGACTGCCGCACGGGCACGACTCGCTCGCGCGGCGGGATTTTTCTGGCCTCCTCTTCTGACATCAGCCCTCATTTTAACACATTTCACCACCTAACGGTGATAATCTTAATCCACAGCAAAACAATGAATTAAAAAAAGGCAATCTGCCGAGCCTTTTTTCTTTCTTCCGGACTAAAAATCCGCACCTGGCCGTAGATGCCATCATAACCTGGTTCAATAAAAAGCCGACCTTCACGAACCCGACGAATCGCTTCGACCACTTCAGGCGGCGCCGCCCGACTGACCTCAACCAAAGGAAGATCAAGCAAAACCGCGAACTCGCTTCCAACCTCTTGAATAAGTTTTTGATAGATGGCCGCCACGCCCTTGGTGCGCGGCCCCTGCCCCAGGGCCTCGCCAATGACAATATCCAAGGGAACAATATATTGGAAAGGCGCTCGACCGATCGGTCTTGCTCCCTC
>CAZHKL010000045.1:0-5459 GCA_964532695.1 uncultured Gammaproteobacteria bacterium
AATCAAACGTCCCGACCAAAAATTCTGTTTTGATTTTGAGGCCTCAAAAAGCAATTCCCAAACCAAGTCATCCCGCAAACGAATATAGGCATAGGGATCAGCTGGAATCTCCAACTTGATCTCTTGGAGGCGAATCGCCTGTTCAAGATAATGTTCAAACGCGACCGTGGTGCGATGAAAATAAACCTGCAAAAACATATGATAACGCGCCAAGAGAAAATCCTCAAAAGCCCGGACCCCGCCTTCCGAAATCTGCAGGATTGGACCCCGCCGACCCGGGAGCACATTCATCGTGTGCAAGAGCCATTCCAAATCATAATGGCCGTAAGGCACGCCGGTAAAATAAGAATCGCGCAGCAGGTAATCCATCCGGTCGACATCAAGCTCGCCGGAAATCAACCGACGCAAAAAAAGATGATAAGCCCGGGCCTGGATCTCGTCCTTAAATCTCCGCGGCCAGGCAGTCGAGGGTTTGATCTTTTTATAAATTAAGGAAGCAATATCCTGCGCCTCATCTAGTCGAAAAATCTTTTCTCGAGGACTGGCCAAGGTCCGAATCAATAAAACACCGTAATCCTCATGCCGCGCTTTTTCTTGGGGTTGGTAATCTTCATACCAAGTTCGGGCAAGGGGCAACTGACCCAATCGCGGCATTAGAACTTCCGAGGCATGGGAAAACGGGCCGTGGCCCACATCGTGCAAAAGAGCCGCCAGGCGAAAAAGTCGGCGCAATTCTTTTTGCGCCGTCCGACCGAGGGAGGCAAAAACCCGACTCTTCTCGTCAAGCGCTGCAAAAACTCGACCGGCCAAGTGCATTGTTCCCAAGGCATGATTAAAACGAGTGTGCGTCGCGCCGGGATAAACCAAGGAATTCAAACCCACTTGCCGAATAAAACGCAACCGCTGAACAAAGGGGTGGTCAATGACCCCTTTTTCAAATTCATCAAAAATAATATTCGTATGAATGGGATCTCGAATCTCGTACATATTAGGTATGAACCTTCAACCAAACCGCGATCTCTTCGATTAATTCAGGATGGGAAGCAAAGAGATTGGTGCCATGACCGCCGGAAACATAATTTCTCGATTCCTTGGTAATCTCTGTCAAACTAAAAAGTTTTTCCACGGTCTCGAAGGAATAAGCATCGTCTTTGGCCGCGACATAAAAAACCGCTTGAGTTGGGCGCAAAAATTCAAGCAGTGGTTCCACGGACAGGCCGCGATAGACCAAACCGGGCGAAAGCAAAACCGCGGCCGATGTTTCTTTATGTTCGGCCAGATATTGCAAAGCAAGATTAGCGCCAATCGAGGCGCCGACCAAAGAAATCTCTTCTTCACCCACCCCATGCTCGCGCAGGAGCCAAGCCGCGGCTGCCTCGACATCTTTGATTTTGGCTTTTTGTTCTTCATCCGAAAAATTCTTGTAATTTAAAATTCTTCCCTCAATGGTTTTGAGGCTTTCGCCGTGTCCGCGCAGATCAATCGCCAGAGTTGAAAAACCAACAGCGGTTAATTTTTGAACCAATGGCCGCCAAGAAGTCCGGGTGGCGGGCATCATGTGCAAAAGAATCACTGTCCGGGCTGATTTACCCGCCTCATAATCACCAATGATTTGCACCCCATCAACCGTGGTCAGGGTTACTTTTTGAGACATAATCAATTATTCAAAAGAAACTGTTTGCCCCGGCTCCAGAGCGCCGGATGATTTTGGCGATTGAGGTTTGGGCGGCGATTGAGGTTTGGGCGGAGAAGGCGGTTTTGGTTTTTCTCCTTGAGTTTTGAGCAGGGCCTCAAGCGATAAGGGACGAGTCTCGATTATTTCGCGACGAACCACTGGCTCGCCGCGAGGAATAAATTTTTTGACCTCCAACTTTTTCTCTCTTGGTCTTTTCTCCTCTCTCCCCTCTTCTTCTCTTTTTCTCTCGGCTCTTAAAGCCGGGAACCTTTCTTCCCTTTTTTCCCCAGTCCCCTTTTCTCCGCGCGCGAGAGGCAAACATTCATCACAATAAATCGGCCGGGTCGGGTCAAGTTTCACCGGGATCTTAATCTTTTTCTGACAGCGGGTGCAGGTGTATTCATACAAGGTCTTGGGTTTTTTTGCTGTTTGACCGATCGGCGGCGCCTCGAGCTGGATATTAGCCAATTCTTCAGCCGTGTATTTTTCCGCCCCGGTCCAGCGCAACACCTTTTCTTCAATCACGGCCCGCGGCTCGGTATAACGTTCCCGCGAGACTCGAATCGTTTTTTCGGCGCTGCTGGTTCGCTGACTGATCGGCGGCAGGCCCTGGGCGGAAAATGGTTCCGAAGCCACGCCATCAATCATCAATTTCAAATAGATATCAAACTTGGTTAAATTCACCAAATCTTCGGGGATAAAACGGGGGGTGAACTCCTGTTCCAAAAATTCGGCATCCTTAGCCCCAACTCGAAAAATAATAATCGTGCCGACATTGCCGAAAATCGCCGGCCGAACATATTCCTCATCAAGTTGTTCAATGTACTGATGGGCCAAGATCAAATTAAGACGATACTTGCGCGCCTCCGAAAGAATATTGGCAAAACTTTGAGTGGCAAAATTCTGAAACTCATCAACATAAAGGTAAAAATCCTGCCTCTCGATTTCCGGCAAATCAACCCGTTCCATAGCGGCCAACTGCAATTTGGTGATGAGCATCCCTCCCAAGAGCCGCGAGCTGTCCTCGCCCATCCGACCCTTGGATAAATTAACAATCAAAATTTTCCGCTCATCCATGATCTGGCGCAAATCAAAGGTTGATTTAACTTGAGCGACAATATTGCGGATGATCGAAGCTGACAAAAATTGTCCAACCTTATTTTGAATCGGCTGGATGGCCTCAATCCGAAACTTAGTTTCCCATTTGGCATATTCATCCAACCAAAAGGCCTTGACAATCGGATCAGTGATGCGAATGATCACCCGACGTCGAAATTCCGTGTCCACCAAAAGACGGTTAATGCCCAAGAGAGTCGAACCCGGATAATCAAGCAGGGCCAAAATACAATTATTTAAAATGTGCTCCATTCGGGCGCTCCAGACATCGGGCCAAATCTTTTTGAAAACCCCCATTAAACCGGAAGCAACCAGGTGTTTGTGGCTCTCGTCCACCGCCTCAAGAACATTAAAACCGATCGGATGACCCACATCGGCCGGATTAAAATAAATGACATCATTGATTCGATTGGGAGGAATAAAATCAAGCAATTTTTCCGCTGTATCGCCGTGCGGATCAAGGTAAGCCACGCCGTGACCGGCATTGATATCGGCAATGACCATATTTTCAAGCAGGGTCGTTTTGCCCATGCCGGTTTTTCCTAAAATATAAACATGCCGGCGGCGATCATCAGTCTTGATGCCAAATCGCCGCCGTTCATTGCGATAGTTAGTCTCGGCAAACGGAATTATTTCTTTCTCATGATCATGATCGTAGTGCTTGGACATATTAGATTCTAAACAAAGGGCAAATTAGGAGGACTGATCAGAGTGACCGGCTCCATCGCGGGTCTCTCCGGGGGCAAGGGCGAAGCCGGCGAAGGAAAACCAACTCGACTTGAAACAGGTAAACGAAACGGCGGTTCAGCCCGTTTGGCTTGCGTTTTTTTAAGCAATGGGGTCTTAGTCAAAACCGAAGGGAAATGGTACAAGGTCGCCAGCTCTTCAATATTTAAAATTGAAGGCGGCGCGCCAATGCCCATACTGCGATTACGATAAGCCCGCAAGATACTGTTCTGCCGCGTCGTCAGGGTGCGAATCATGAAAAGACTCAAATACTCATACCAGATATTGCGCTGCCAAGGATAATCAGATTTGGTCGTGACCTTGCCGTAGACCTTAAAACTATTCAGATCCAACTGGGTCAATTGGCCAAAGGCGCCCTTCAAAGTGGAGACGGTTCGGGCCTTAGAAAAGACCTCTTTGCGGCCAACATAAATAATCCTAATCTTGGTATTGAAAGCCACCTTATTTTGTTTTTGCTGAATACTTTCAACCACATATCTTTCCCCGGGGGTCAGATGAATCATCCAGGTTGGCGGTTCTTCTTTTTTCACTGCCGGCTTGGTCTCCCCGCCGCCAAAAAAAGGTTCGGTCGCCCCAGAGACCAGACTGCCCAAAGAGCTGACCACCTCCTCCAGAAGGCCGGATTTCTTTTTTTCCTCGCGGGCCTTGATTAACTTTTTGACAATTTTTGCCCCTTCGGTTCGCCACTTCTTGCCGTCATTGGGAGAAATCATAATTTGAATCCAAAGCTGTTCTCCGGCCTTGATCTTGGCCAAACCCTCAAGCAATCCGGCCAGGGGATCCTTCAGCTCACCCGAGAGCACGTGTTCAAACTGCGGGTAGGTGCGGACCGGAAATGGTCCCTTGTTGGCCAGCAAAAATTCAGTGCCAAAAAGATCCCAACCCTCATGAGGAAAACGTTTGGGAGCGGCCGTGGTATAATCAGTCACTTCCGCAATCTCGGCATCAGGATATTGAGCGTAAATTGCGGCTTCAACCAAATCGCGATAACGCGACCAGCAGCGCACAAAAAATTGAACATAACCATCCACCGAAACAATTTCAAAACTGAATTGAGCCTGAACCTTGCCAATCCAATAACGTTCAATCCGATCAAAAGCCGCCACCGTGCCGTGCAGAGTGGAAAAAATATGCTCCACCGCCTTGGGCGACTGTTCTGTTTCTTTAGGCACATCAATGGCCAAAATTATAGTCTGGATATTGGAAAACCAGCGAATCTGACGCGATTCAATCCAAACCTTCCAAAGACCGCCTAAAAAAACCCAAAGAAAAACCACCCAACCGCCCGAGCGAAAAATCTCGATCATCACATCAGCCGGCGTGGAGGCAGCAAGGAAACGATCAAAATAAGATAAATCAAGCACCAAAGCAAACATGGGATGATTATAACACAAAAAATCGTCCTCGTCAAAAAATTGGCCTGATTTGGCCAATTCCATCAAGTCAGTTGATCAATAAACAACTAACTGATCAACCGCGTCTCTGCCAAACCACCAGCAATGGACTGGCAATAAAAATTGAAGAATAAGCGCCCGTGGTAATGCCCACAATCAGAGCCAGAGCAAAATACTTAAGAGTCGCGCCGCCAAAGAAATAAACAGCTATCAAAGCCAAAAGAGTGGTCAGGGTAGTGTTGATTGATCGAGCCAGGGTCTGATGCACGCTCCGTTCAATCAAATCCTCAAACGCGCCGCCGCCCTTGGCCAGATTTTCCCGCACTCGATCCAAAACCACAATTGTGTCATTGATGGAATAGCCAAGAATGGTTAAGACCGCCGCCACAAAAGCGGCATTGATCTCCAGACCGTAAAATTTTCCCAAGATAGAAAAAAGACCCAAGGGAATAATGACATCATGAAAACCGGTTAAGATGGTGATCAATCCATATTTCCAGGAAGAAACTGGTCGGGAAACCTTACGA
>CAZHKL010000046.1:0-5344 GCA_964532695.1 uncultured Gammaproteobacteria bacterium
CCTTGACCAATGGTTTTTATTTTTCGCCGACCCGCTTGATCTAAAATTTTAATGATCGTTTCCATAATGATGATATTTTTCGCCCGCGCCAGCCGACCATCAGTCTCGCGAAATTCTTGATCCATTTGCCAACGTTCGTAATCATTATTCACTGGATCATATTTCCAAGCGACCAGATAAGGCGGCTTGGAAAAATCAACCACCACCTCTTGCTCAACCGGTCGAGATTCCATCGGGGCGTCATCTTTATACAACCAAGTTGAGTATTGAGACCGCGATGTCTCGGGCAGGGCCTGGCGCAAAAACTGGGTTGAGGTATAGACATTATGCGGCCGACGGCGGCGGGCGTCGCGCCAAAATTTTTGACTGTTAAAATACTCATCAAGATCAATCACCTGACGCGACGGTAAAATTCGCAAGGCCTCGGGCGAACCGCCGACATGGGCAAAAAGCGCCTGAAATTCCTCGGCCCAATCCACAAAATACGGCCGAGCCGAACGGACTGGCCCAATCTCGGCCACCTCTTCCTCGCTCGCATAGACCGCTAAAAATCGAGTAATGCCGGCTTCGGTCGGCGCCTCCCAAACCAGATTGGCCTGGGACAAGCCGGAGGTTGGTCGGGCCTGATAATCATTTTCAATCACCACGGCCAAGGGATAAATCTCGGGCGCGTCTTGCGGGATCCAAACCCCATCAATGGCCCGCCAAGGGTGTCGCGATCTCTTGAGGCAAAGAGTCAGGCCGAAAACCGCCCGGCTGGCCCGGATCTCGACTGAAAAATTGGACAGCGAAACTAAACAATAAAAACGCGCCAACAATAAAAACCCACCGCGGCAGACCCAAGGCGGGTTTTTGTTTTTTGGTCATGCTAGCCCCCTTTTTCTTTTCCTTCTTTTTGCTTTTCCCGTTCCATTCTCTTCTCTTCGGTCGCTACCTTGACCTCTTCAATCTTCACCTCCGGCGCGGCCTCCAAAGATTTTAATTCCTCTTCTGAACGCGGTTCCTCAATCAGGACGACCGTCTCCTCGAGCGGCGGAGCCAAGACCTCCATTCCAACCGGCAGGGCCACCTCCTTGACTTGAATCTTATCAGTGAAAGTTTTCAAACCAGCCAAGTCAATCTCAATTTCCGGCACCAGCGCTTCGGGCAGACACCGAACCTTAAGACGGGTCACATTTTTAACCAAAATCCCGCCCAATTCTTTGACGGCCGGCGCTTCTCCCTTAAAACATAGACTGATCTCCGCTTCCAGTTTTTCATCCATCCGCACTTCACGAAAATCAACATGGATAATGTCCCCCCGCAAGGGATCCATCTGGATCTCCTGAATCAAAACCTTAACCGGCGCTGTCTCGGGCAGGGTCAAATCAATTAAACTTGATTCACCGGCCGCGCGATAAAGTTTAAGAAAAGGCGTCACCGGCACGGACACGGTTCGCGGCTTGAATCCATGCCCATAAACCACTGCCGGAATAAAACCGCGACGCCGCAGTCCCCGGCAATGTCGCCCGGTTTCTGTTCTTAATTGAGCCTCTAAAAGATAATGTTCAGACATCTTAAGAATTGATTAAGTTAACAAAAGAGTCGCTTCAAGCCACCCCATCCTACTTAAATCTTTTTTTTAGGTCAAGGCCCGCCAGAAATGAGCCTCATCTTCCAAGGCCGCGTGGACCTCAAGGACATCATCTGTTTCAACCGCGCCAGTTCCGCGAAAACGGATCACATCGCCAAAAGAAAGATCAGTCACTAATCCCACTGAACTCACTCCATTTTGACCGGCCACCAGCAGGGCAATCATTGAATTGGCGCAACGGGGGCAGGTGAGATGAACGAGTTGGGAATTACCCTCCTGGTGCAGGACCCTGGCCTCGCCGGGGTGATAATGGGTTTCACAGAGCGGACAAAAGGAGACGAGGCGCAGCCCCTCATCAGAAAATTGTGACATTGGCCGACGCGATCTCATACATCTTTATTATATCATCTTGAACGACCAACGTCAAATGATTTTCCAATCAAGGGACGACGGACGGCAATACTTTCCGCGACCCCAATCATCAAGAGAAAAACCACCAAGGCGCTGCCGCCATAAGAAACAAAGGGCAGACCCAAACCAGCCACCGGCAGCAGTCCTAAATTCATGCCCACATTGATCACGAATTGAATAACCAAGATTAACAAAATACCCAAACTCAAAAAAGCGGAAAAATCATCCGCCGCCTCGCGAGCCAAACACAGCAGGCGATAAAAAATCAAACCAAAAAAGAAAAGCGTCATCATTACCCCCACCAGACCAAACTGCTCGGCCATCACGGCAAAAATGAAATCTGTCTGGCTCTCGGGCAAAAAACGCAATTGGGTTTGCGAACCAAAACCCAATCCTCGGCCCCAGACCCCGCCGCTGCCCACGGCAATTATGGCTTGCTCAACATTGTAACCGCGACCCAAGGGGTCATGTCCGGGATCAAGAAAGGTCTGAATTCGATCCTTTTGATAAGGAGCCAGAATAAAAAACCAAGCCGCGAGCGCTAAAAGGCAGCCGGTCAAAATCAAACTAAACAGATACTGCAGTCGAATCCGAGCAAAAGCCAAAAGACCAAGCCAAACCGCCGCCAGAATCAGGGCCGAACCCAAATCCGGCTCAAGCAGAACCAAAAAAATCAAGCCCCCGCTCGCCAGGCTCGAAATCAGAAACTCGCGCCAGAGAAAAGACGCGCGCGGATGATCTTCCAAATACTTGGCTAAAAAAACAACCAAACTAAACTTGGCCAATTCAACCGGTTGAAAATTCCAGCCGGCAAAAGAAAACCAGGCCGTGGTCCCACGTATCGGCCGACCTAAAAAAAGAACCGCCCCCAGCAGAATGATGGAAATCAAACCAAGCAAAAGAGCGTAATTTTTGAGAAGACGATAATTAGCCAGGGTCAGAAAAAAAATCAAAACCAAACCCAGGATCGCGGCCGCCATTTGTTTTCGAACCAAAAACAGATCAGGCGGTTCGCGCGAAAGCGCCACTGACCAAATCGAGGCCAAGCCAAGCGCCAGCAAAACAATCACCGCCAAAAGCAGAATCCAGTCAAAACGTTCCAGGACGCGCAGCCGGGTTGAAGATTCTAATTGGCCCGCCATGGAAGATAAACTTGGGGATCTAAAAGATTGATTTCCGGCTGGAGAGAAACCTGATTAGTCTGCGGCAGCGGTTCAAACCAATTAACCTCAACTCGTCGGCGCTCGCCCGCTTCAAAATTGTCCAGGGTTATAAAATTGACCGCGCGCGGCGAGCTTCCCGCGAGCAGGACAATATAAAATCCAACTCGCCAATAACCATAGGCGGTGCGATTTTCCACCTCAAAACTTGTTCGACCTAATTTTCGATCAATGGCCAAGGCTGATTCATGCCGAACATTGGTTGTTAAAAAATTTAATCGTTCCTCGCGCCAAATGGCCGGATCGCGCACCACCTGACGATCCAAGCGGCGCCAACTGATTCTGGTCGGATTAAATTCCGCGCGGCCAGGCGGGGTCGGAAACGTTTCGGCCAAAGCGGCGAGATATTTTTCCTCGCCCGGCAAAATAAATCCCTCCCTTTCTTCGGTCGAACCAGCCGGCGTCTCAAAACGATAATAAAAACTCGCTCCCCAATTTTGATTGGGATTGCCCAGACGCGCCAAAAAATCATATCGGCCTTGACCGCTTTTGAAAATATCCAAAGAAACAGGAACGAGCGGCTGGGGACCTTGACGCAAAACCGCCTCCTGGGAAATAAGCGGCCTCGCGGCTTGAGAGCGCAAGGCCAGATCCTGGTTCCAGGAAATCAAAAAATAATCCGCATAACCAAATAAACCATATCCCAAGGTCAAGACATCAAAGATCGCCAGCAAACCAAAACCAAGCCGGCCCAATAACCGCGCTCGACTGACATACCAACGAGCAAACTTCAATTGTCTTTCCGAAAGATCTTCACCATCAGGCATAACCGTCTTATTATACCATTAGTGTCTAGCCACTCGCCACTAGAAATGATATAATGAGGCCATCTCAAAACTCCTTTTCAGCCGCAATTACAATCTTTCGGCTGCAAAACGGTAAAAGCTCCTCCGCTTATACTCCGTATAAACATCGTCGCTTTTCCCGTTTTTCGCTTCGAAATTTTGCAATTTCGCCGCGAAAATTAGTTTTGAGATGGCCTCACTGTCATTGTTTCATATGCCCAAAAAAGCAGCCAAAAAAACTTCAACCAAACCAGTCAAATCCTCTGAAGAATACGGCGCCAAACAAATAACCGTGCTCGAGGGTCTGGAGCCGGTGCGCAAACGACCAGGGATGTACATCGGATCAACCGGTCCGGATGGTTTGCATCACCTGGTTTTTGAAGTCGCGGACAACTCCTTTGATGAGGCTATGGGCGGTCATGCCAATGATCTTCGGATCCGACTCCTTCCCGGACACCGGGTCGAGGTGCGCGACAATGGCCGGGGCATTCCCGTGGATATTCATCCTCAACACAAGGTCTCGGCCCTGGAATTGGTCATGACCAAACTGCATGCCGGCGGCAAATTTGGCGAAGGCGGTTATAAGGTTTCCGGCGGTTTGCACGGGGTGGGTGTTTCCGTGGTCAATGCTCTTTCTATCTACACCAAGGCCGAAGTGCGCCGCGATGGAAAAATCTGGATCCAGGAATACAAACGAGGCAAACCATTGGCCAAGGTGCGCTCCACGGGCAACACGCGCGACCGGGGCACGATTATTACCTTTGAACCTGATCCAGAGATTTTTCCCCAGATCGAATTCAATCGCCAGGTTCTCCTTGATCATTTTCGCCAGCAGGCCTATCTGACCAAGGGGGTGAAGCTCACCCTGCGCGACGAACGGATCCCGACCGAACCGTTGGTTTATGTCTTTTATTTTGAGGGCGGCGTCGCCTCTTATGTCAAACATTTAAATCACGCCAAACATCCCAAGCATGAAAATGTTTTTTATGTCGCCAAGACCGTCAACCAGATGGAGATTGAGGTCGCCCTTCAATTCACCGAGGAATATAAAGAGAGTGTTTTTGCTTTTGCCAATAATATTTATAACCCCGAGGGCGGCACCCACTTAGTTGGTTTTCGCGCCGCCCTGACTCGCGTCTTGAACGGCTATGCTCGCGAGCGCGGCTATCTCAAAGAAAAAGATGAAAACCTTTCCGGCGATGATGTGCGCGAAGGCCTGACCGCGGTCATCTCCGTTAAGGTGCCCGAACCGCAATTTGAAGGTCAAACCAAAGCCAAGCTGGGCAATCCTGAAATCCGCACCGCCGTGGAAACAGTTTTTGGCGATGCCCTGGCCGTCTATCTAGAAGAACATC
>CAZHKL010000047.1:0-2735 GCA_964532695.1 uncultured Gammaproteobacteria bacterium
TTAGAGATAATGAACAAGATTTTGGTTTTCTTTTTATTCTGGCCCAGTTTAGTCTTGGCTCATCAGGATTTTGAGTTGACCATTATCACCCCGAAGGTTGATTATCTGGTTGGCGAACCAATTCCCTTGGTTTTTAGTTTAAAGGATAAAACCGAGGAGGAACAGACCTTGACTTACCCTTTTGATTATGAATGGGGGCTTGAGGTTTTAATCACTAATTCTTTTGACCAGACCTTTCAATATATTTCACCGTCGCATGCTTTCGCGATCGAGGCTCGACGATCAAGTCCCGCGTCCTTGAGTTTAAAAGCCGGCGAACAGATCACTGCTAATGATTATCTTTCCTATCATGTTCCTTTGGGAGATTTTGCTTTGTCCCAACCTGGCCGCTACCAATTACAAGCGCGGTTTCCTTATGAAAAAGGTTGGAGATCAAATATCCTGACTGTAAAGATTTATGAACCCCAGGGAAATGATCGAGCGGCCCTTGATTTTATCGTCAAAAATAAACTTCAAGCCTTGCTCACGCCCCAGGTCCGACGAGTGGGCGCGAATGAAGAGCAAAGACAAGCGCTTGAAGAATTAGCCAGTTCAGGCAAGTGCGTGGTCGGCAGTTGTTCATTCGGCACCTTTGATTTGGGGCCAAATCGTTACGCCCAGTATGCGGCCTTGGGTTTGCAGAGTTTGGGATATAATGTCCAGGCCATTGATTTGCCCGGGCCTGATTATTTGCCCGCGACTGATCAGCCGCCAAAGAAGGCGCCTGACAGCCAAGTTCGGAAATTTTCTTTGGTTGGGTCCTTGATTGTCGTGATCATTGTTGTTTTAGGAAGTCTGATAAGATATATTCGTCATAAAAAGCTCTAATGGATAATTTACAATCCTCAATATGCTGACTAATTTACCGATTTGGGTAATTGTTATTTTAATCATTGCCGCGGCTTGGTATTATTGGCGGCCAGCTAGATTTAAGAGCACCTCTTCTCTCAAGGGCGGGGTTTTAACTGTTTACACTCGCGATTTGACAGAATTAGCTCACGCCGGCAAACTTGACCCAGTGGTTGGTCGGGAGACGGAGATTGAACGAGTCGTGCATATCTTGTCGCGGCGCACCAAAAATAATCCCTTGCTTTTGGGCGAGCCGGGGGTGGGCAAAACCGCGGTCGTTGAAGGATTGGCCAGACGAATGGCCGCCTCCGAGGTGCCTGAAATTCTGCGCGGCCGGAAAGTTCTAGCTCTGGATCTGACCGGTTTGATTGCCGGCACTAAATATCGCGGCGAGTTTGAGGAACGGATGAAACGTCTGACCGATGAGATTACTCGGCAGAGTCGGCAGATCATTCTCTTTATTGACGAGGTGCATATGATTTCCGAGACGCGCGGCGGTGAAGGCGCGCTTTATCTTTCCGATATTTTAAAACCCGCCTTGTCTCGCGGTGATTTGCAAATGATTGGCGCGACAACGACCCAGGAGTATGAACGGCTGATCAAACCAGATGACGCCCTAAATCGCCGACTGCAGCCGGTTTTAATTGGCGAGCCGACCGCGGCTGATGCCTTGGCGGTGCTGCGCGGTCTCCAGAAAGTTTACGAAGCGCATCATAAGGTGCATTATCAGGAGGCGGCGCTTGAGGCCGCGGTTCGTCTTTCGGAAAAATACATCAAGGGCCGTTATTTGCCGGACAAGGCTATTGATTTGATTGACGAGGCCGGGGCCATGGTGGCTATGGAAAAAGCTCACGAGATGCGGCACGCGGCCGGGCTTTTGTACGCGGCTGGAGAAAAGAAACGGCTTGAAGAGTTGGCCGCGGTCCGCGAACGTCTGGAAGCGGAATGCGAGCGTCTGCGGGTTTTGGAAAAAGATTTATCCTCGGAAAGTGAATTGGCTGATTTGCGCGAACGTTGTGAGCATCTGGTCGTTGAGACCAAACGACTGGAACAAGATGAAGAAGCTGTTCGACGCGGTGAAATTCCCCGCGTCACGGCCGAGGATATTCGGGTGGTCGTGGCGGATTGGGCTGGTCTTTCCTTTGAAGAAATTAATTGATTTAATCATTCGTAGTATGGATACTATGACCACTGTTAAAACACGAGTTAAGACTAAAACGATTGTTGGTTTAATTCTTTTAGGAGGAGCAATTGCCGCGGCTGTTATTTCTATCTCACGAAGACCAGGAGGCACACCAACGAACACGCAACAGGAACAGACAACATCAACACCAACGAACACGCAACAGGAACAGACAACACCCACGCCAATTAAAAAAGATGAATCAGGCCTGTCGCAGTTTGAAGAAACAACCCAGCAGACTTCAGAAACAACCACCACTCCCCAAGAGACAGGAAGAACAGAGCAGGCGCGATAATCGTTTTTTAGCCCTGAAACTTTGTTGGTTGATAGTTGGAAACAAAAGCAGAGATAAAAGGGCGCGTAGCTCACCTGGCTAGAGCGTCACATTGACATTGTGAAGGCAGCAGGTTCAAGTCCTGCCGCGCCCACCAAAAATCCCGACTAATTCGGGATTTTTGCGTTTCGAGACAACTTGGTTCGGGCTGACCTGATTGAAGTTTAGGGCTTAATTGACAGAAGTTGTTTTTTTAATTCAGTCGTGATCCAGGGTTCAGCCTCAACTAGAGTTTTGTCCTTGATGGCAAAGACGGCTGTCTCGAAGGAACCAGTCGCGCCAAAGAGTCTGGCTAATTCCTGGGCGCGCAACGGCCGCTCGGTATGCAAG
>CAZHKL010000047.1:2745-5295 GCA_964532695.1 uncultured Gammaproteobacteria bacterium
CAAGAGACCAATCAGGCCTTGGTCAGTCAGGCTTTTTGGATCCTCATAGAGAATCAAGGCGGCTCGCGCTTCAGGGGTATTGATGATTAATTCATCAATCACGCCGGACAAAGAGTCAGGCTGACTGCCGGCCAAAGTAAAATCTTGTCGAGTGAGAACCGTCCAGACGAGTTTGGCCCCAGAATCATATTTGAGGCGAGCCAGGGCCCGGCCCCAAAGCCTTAAGATTGGCACCGTGCGCGTGCGATAAAGATGGGTGACAATTTCTTCGCGCCGTGCTCCTAATTCCATCAGTTCGCTAGCTAGTTCCAAGGTTTGGGGCGTGACCTTGGGGGTTTTGAAACTGCGGGTTTTGGAAATCAGACCAGCCAGGAGACAAGTGGCCAGGTCTTCGTCCACCAGACTTCGTTCGATCGCGCAGATGAGTTTGAAGATCAGCTCGCTCGTGGCCGCGGCATTAATGTCAATATAATTGATTTGACCAAAATGTTCATTGGCTGGATTATGATCAAGGTTAACAATCGGCACTTGATAAAAAAAATCGGCAAACTGTCGAGCGAGGCTGCCCAGCGATTTTAGATCGGGCGTTCCGACCGCGCAAATCAGATCAAAACGATAGTCGCCGCTTTTGGTTTTTATTTCCTCGGGCCGCCAACCGCCCGTCTTGGGGACGAGAGAGATGCGGAGTTTGCCGTCTTTGACATCATAGGTCAGTTCCTTGATCGGTGTTTTTTCCGTCGGCACCTCAATGATAAATTTTTGCAGATGTTCGAGGGTTGGTTTGATATCTTTAATTCGCGGCAAGAAGCGCAGCTCGGCCGGCGCCAGCCAGTTGTCCGCGGCTATTTCCACTCGTTTGCCAATTTTGGCGAGAAAATGAGCCAGGGCCATGGCCGAAATCGGTCCATCATGAGTTGGATCAGGGGCAAAGGTGACAAGGATTTGATTCGCCCGCTCCCAGGCCTTTTTAATTTGATCAATTTCCGAGAGAGCCATAAGTTCAATTCCTAGAACTAGGTTTAGTTGAGGAACTCACTATGTTATTCTTCAGAACTCGGACCGTCAAGGACTGTCTGTTGATAAGAGATGATTGTTTGGCTATACTATCTTTATCTATGCCCGAACAGGAACTGGCCAAGGCTTATGATCCCAAGGGAGTGGAAGACTCGATTTACGCGCGCTGGGAGGCAAGCGGTTTTTTTAATCCTGATAAATTAGAGCCGGTCGCTGGCCAGGAGTCGTTCACGATCGTGATGCCCCCGCCCAATGTCACGGGAACGCTTCATATGGGCCATGCCGTGATGCTGGCCCTGGAAGATTTGATGATTCGTTTTGCCCGGATGCGCGGCCGGCGAACGCTTTGGCTGCCCGGCACTGATCACGCGGCGATCGCCACCCAAACCGTGGTTGAGAAAAAGCTGATCAGCGAGGGCTATTCTGATCCGCGTCAAGAGCTTGGCCGCGAGGCTTTTTTGAAAAAGGTTGAGGAGTTTGCCGCGGCCTCGCATGATCGGATCGTGACCCAAATTAAAAAGATGGGCGCTTCCTGTGATTGGTCGCGCGAGGCTTATACCCTGGATGAGCCGCGGTCGCTGGCCGTGCGCCTGGTTTTTAAGATGATGTTTGACGATGGTCTGATTTATCGCGGCCAGCGCATTGTTAACTGGTGTCCTCGTTGTCAATCAACCCTGGCTGATGATGAAGTGGAATATGTCGAACAAAAGACCCCTTTTTACTATTTTAAGTATGGGCCAGTCGTGATCGGCACGGCGCGTCCGGAAACAAAATTTCTCGACAAAACCATTATTGTTCATCCGGATGATTCGCGCTACCGGCATCTTCATAATCAAGAGTTTGAAGTGGATTGGATTGATGGCCGAGTTCAAGCCCGGGTGATTGCCGATCCGATTATTGATCCCAGGTTTGGGACAGGCGCGATGACCATTACCCCGGCCCATAGTTTTGAGGACTTTGATTTGGCTCAAAAATATCACTTGCCGATTATTCAGATTATTGATGAACAGGGTAATTTTACCGCCGCCGCCGGCACCTCGGCTGGTCAAAATGCTCGGGCCAATCGGGAAAAGATCGTCAAAATCCTCCAGGCCAAGGGGCTGGTTGACAAGATTGATGAAAACTATGTCCATCGCCTGTCGGTTTGTTATCGCTGCGAGACCCCGGTTGAGCCACTGCCCAAACTTCAATGGTTTATTGATGTAAAAAAAACGATTCGCGGTCAGTCGCTCAAAGATCGGATGCGTCGAGCCGTTTCCAGCGGAGCGATCAAGATTTTGCCCGATCATTTTACCAAGATTTATTTTCATTGGATTGATAATCTGCGCGATTGGTGCATCTCGCGACAGATTTGGTTTGGCCATCGGATTCCGGTCTGGTATCACGAACCAAAATGCATTCCCAAAAAAGGACGGGAGAGCGAGGTGGAGAAATGTCAGGAGATGATTGTGGCGTTGGAGAAACCGCGGTGCGAGTTTTGCGAGGCTGAATTTATTCAGGATGAAGACACGCTCGATACCTGGTTCTCCTCCGGGC
>CAZHKL010000048.1:0-4897 GCA_964532695.1 uncultured Gammaproteobacteria bacterium
CCGCCAAGACAACAAGAAAAAAAAGAATCGTCACCCCTAGTTCCAACACCTCGAGAGCGGTCATAGAGCTCGTTCCCCAACCTTAGCCGGCGAGGCGACGTTGGTCGCCCCCAACTGTGAACGTTCCAAAATCTCGACCTCAACCATCTCCCGCGGTCGCGCGTATTTCAATCGCGAAAGCTGTTTGACTGCTTCTGCCAACGTCTTGTCTCCCCGCTCGGGCGGAAAGGTCATCAGGTTGAACGGTTTTGAAGCCGTATTATCAATCAAGAGTTTAAAATAAGCCGTGAATTGTCCGATATTGACCAAATCATAGGCGTTAAAAACCGGGGCAAACTCCTTGGCCAGCACCTCCGCGTCTTCAACACCAATACGAAAAACGGCCAGGGTGCCGGCATTGCCCAAAATTGCGTCGCGAATTGAAGTATCTTGTTTTTCCACTAATTGGCCCATATATTGATGAGCCATGGTCAAGGCCAGCCGATATTTTCGCGCTTCAGAAAGAATCGTGGCAATCGAGGGGGTAATAAAATTCTGAAATTCATCAATGTAAAGAAAGAAATCCGGACGTTCTTCCACCGGCCGATCAGCCCGGGAGAGAGCGGCCATCTGCAGTTTAGAAACCAAAATCAGACCCAAGAGATTGGCATTGACATCGCCCGTCTTGCCCTTGGAAAGATTAACGAGCAAAATTCGACGCTGATCCATAATTTCCCGGAAATTAAAACTCGAACGTTGTTGACCAATGATGTTGCGCATGGCCGCGTTCTCCACAAAACGTCCAACCTTGGAAATAAGATAGCCGAGCATTTCTGATTTATGAAAATCACTCGTTCGGGCCACCTCCTTCTCCCAATAAGCCCGGACCACTGGATCCCGCACCTTGGCCAACCATTTTTTCTGAAAATCAGGATCAGAAAACATGCGCGGAATCTCGGCAATTGTGCCGTTGGTTTCAGGATCAGACATCAAGGTCAGCATCACATTCCTCATATGATGTTCAAACATTGGTCCAATCATCTCCGGCGGAAAAAGCTTGTAAAAAATAGCAATCATTTCCTGAACGGCCATATCTTTTTGTTCCTCATTCTGATACTCGAGCATATTGAGGCCCATTGGCCGCTCATAATCCGAGGGATCAAAAAGAATCACCTCCTCGGCTCTTTCCTTGGGTATTTGAGCCAAGATATGCTCCACTAACTCGCCGTGCGGATCAATAATTCCCACCCCTTCGCCATTTTTAATATCTTGAATCGCCATATTTTCCATCAGGACTGATTTACCTGACCCGGAACGACCAATGATATAAACATGGCGGCGCCGATCATCTCGCTTGATCCTGATCATGGTCTCAATCCCGCGATAGATAGAGCGGCCGAGAATCACTCCTTCGGTTGGCAGATTAGTGGGCGGCGGAGCCTGACGAGCGGCCAGCCACAATATATTCGGCGTCTCGGTCCAGGGCAGAGGAAAATGAAAAAAACTAGCCATTTCCTCGGTGTTCAAGACCAGGCGCCGCCGTTCATCAAAAACGCGAAAAATAAAATCGCGGACAAGCTTATTGTTACCCGGCGCGTTCTTGGTCAAAAGATTGCCAAATTGCGGCAACTGATACTGGGCAAAGGCGCCAACAATATTGGCCAAACGAGAACGAGCCATCTCAACCGTCTTGGCCCCAACCAAAATCCGGATATTAACATCAAGACCCAATTTGGCCGCCTTTTCCTCAATCATCTTAACCATCTCCTCTTCCAGCGGCGTTAGTTTACGAGGTTCTCCCCGACCCTCTTCTTTTTTACCGGCCTGACCCCGAGGCAAAAAAGCAGTCAGACGACTCCAACCTGAAGTTAACTGAATCGCTTCTTTTAATTTTTTACCCTGCTGCACAAGCGAGGCAATCTTAATCCCCGGCTTGCGCCAATTAGCTCGGGCCGAACGCGCGACATACTGTATCGCCGCGCCCTCACCCTCGGGAATTTTGCTCAAGGCGTTAGTCAGGCTGTTTAAGGGATCAGAATCAATCTTTCGATAAGACCTGAAGGGAAAACCAACCAGCCGTTTGCCAATCAACATTGTTCCCCGAACCACGCCCTGGGCCGGAAAAATATTATAATCCTCAACCTCTTCAAAATAAGCGTCAGGATATTGAGCATGAATCTGCTGTTCAACAAAATTCTGATGACGTCGCGGCAGAGCGACATAAAATGAAATCACTTCATGCTGGGCCACAATTTCAAAAGCAAAATGATCTTCCCGACCCAAAAACCAGGCCCGCAGTCCCCGTTGGGCCTTAAGCCCGCCCAGGGTAGAAAAAAAAGTTTCCGCCACACTGATGCCTTCGCGAATCCGCTCCAGTCGCTCTTCAGCCCGGCCGCCCTTTTCCACTTCCGCCGCCTCTTTCGGCAACTTAACGAGCAGGACCACCATCCGAAAGGAGCTCTCGCGCCGATGCCCGCGGTGCCGCAGGATGGCTCTCAAGCCATATAAAATGCCCAGGCCTCCGCCAAAGATAATCGCCAAAATAAACAAAAATAAAATCAAAAACTCCATACTAATGTTCCGGTCCGCGCTTTTCCACGTAGGTCAAAATTTTATCAGTCTTAATCTTTGATTCTTGCTCCAAGAAAAAACGATTCACCCCGGGAATCAGACGAAGCCAACCCCTGATTAATTCCAAAATCTGCTGGGCCTTGACCTTGGTCGCCTCGAGCAGACGCCAAATCTGGCCGGCCACCTCCTCGCCCTTTTCTCTAAACCGACCTTGTAATGACGCGGGTAAATCTTGATAAATTTTTTCCAAACCTTCAGCCAAAATATTTTCAATCGCCTGAAGCTCTTGATCTCTGGCCGGATGAGTTGACACGGAAACGATCGGGCGGACAGAACCAGACGGTTGCCCTGGAGCTCGGGGTAAAATCTCTACTCTTTCCGGAGGTAATTCTAGACGGTCGACCGATTTAATTTCCTCTTCTGGCGCGACTTCTGGTTTGGGAATTTCTCGACCCAAACTCTTAAATTCTGGAGACATACCGAATTATTATATCATATTTATCCACACCTTGCGACTCAAACAAGTGATATACTATCCTTATAAATATGCCCGCGATCATTAAGCTGAAAGGGACCAAGGTGAGCTGGGTGAATGTCTCTCAAGCTCGCGAGGAGGAACTCGCGGCTCTCAAAAAAAACTATAAATTCCTTGACCTGGATCTTAAGGAATGTCCGCCGCCGCTCCAGCGACCAAAACTCGTCGAACGGCCGAATTATCTTTTTCTGATTTTGGTTTTTCCTTTTTTTGACCGAGCGACGCGCCAAATCAGACTGTCAGAGATTGATTTTTTCATCACCCGTCAGACCGTGGTCATGGTCCATGACCAGCGACTCGAACCGCTCAAAAAACTCTTTGCCCGCGCCCAAAAAGAAAAAAGATTGTCCGCCGGGCTTTTGAACGGCAGTCCCACTAAACTTCTCTATCGTCTCTTAGACGAACTGCTTGATTCACTCTTTCCGATCCTGGCTCACATCGGTCAGGACATTGATTTGGTTGAGAATAAGATGACCGAGGTTCATGACCGCCGCACGATCCATGAAATTTTCCGCATCAAATCCAATCTCGTCGGTTTCAAAAAATCCATGCAACCGCATAAAACCGTCA
Organism: uncultured Gammaproteobacteria bacterium; assembly: GCA_964532695.1. Taxonomy (GTDB): domain Bacteria; phylum Patescibacteriota; class Patescibacteriia; order CAZHKL01; family CAZHKL01; genus CAZHKL01. The sequence goes on from CAZHKL010000048.1 coordinate 3,656, forward strand.
TCCGAAAATTAATCGCCACTATTTCCCGCTTCGGCGAGGTCTCAAATCTGCTCACCTATTTTCAAAACTTAGTTGAACACACCAAAGAGATCTGGGACACCTTGGAAAATTACTCCTCGACCCTGACGGCGATTGAAGACACCCATCTGTCCCTGCTCACTTTCCGGACCAATGATATCATTCGAACCTTAACTATTTTTGCGGTGATTGTTTTTCCCTTAACGCTCTTTGCCGCCATCTTTGGCATGAACACTATCCACACGCCGATTGTCGGTCAGGAAGCTGATTTCTGGATCATCCTCGGCCTGATGGCCTCGAGCACCGGCGTAATGTTAGCTTATTTTAAAAGCAAAAGATGGCTTTAATGATCTTCTCTAAGCCGCGGACCCTGGGAGGTATCTTCGAGAATAAAACCCCGGGCCTCGATCTCGCGGCGCAGTTCGTCAGCCTGGTGAAAATCGCGCGCCTGACGCGCCGCTTCGCGCCTTTGAAGTAATTCCTGAACCGCCAAAGGAATCCCGAGCGGCGCGCCAATATATTTTTCTAAACCCAAACCCAAAACTTGATCAAACCAAAAAAGCAGGGCAGCCCGACGATGGGCTGTTTCTTTTGATTTCGCCAGTTCCCACATCACGGCCAAGGCTCGGGGTGTGTCTAAATCATCATTAACCGCGGCCAAAAATCGCTGACCGTATTTCCCCTGACTTTGGGGCGGAGTCAGGCGCCCCGACGAACGCGGCCGGGGTAAACCGCGCGCCAGATCATAAAGATTAAACAAGGCCTTTTCCGCGGCCCGAAGAGCCGGCCAAGTAAAATTAAGTTTAGCGCGATAATGAGCGCCCAGGACAAAATAACGAAAAGCAAGGGGAGAAAATCCGCGACGAATCAGCTCGTCAACCGTAATCAGATTACCCTCTGATTTACCCATCCGCCGATTCTCCACCAATAAAAATTCGCCGTGCAGCCAGAACTTGGCCAAGGGTTGATCAAAAGCCGCCTCGCTCTGAGCCATTTCATTGACATGATGAAGCGAGATGTGATCAACGCCGCCGGTGTGAATGTCAAATGGCTGGCCAAGATATTTTTGACTCATCGCTGAACACTCCAGATGCCAACCGGGAAACCCCTTGCCCCAAGGACTGTCCCATTCCATCTCCCGCGCCCGATCAGTCGGTGAAAACTTCCAAAGAGCAAAATCCCAAGGTTGCCGTTTTTCTGCCTTGAGCGCCACCCGCGCCCCCG
>CAZHKL010000049.1:0-1593 GCA_964532695.1 uncultured Gammaproteobacteria bacterium
ATAAGCCAACATGCCGCGCGGCGCCTTACCGACCACTCCCAGACGAGTAAAGGTCTGATCATGATTGACTCCAACCACAATCCCATCGGTCTCATAAGGCAACCCTTTCCGCTCGGCCAAAATTTTTTCGTGAAAAGCGCCCACCGCGGACAAGGTTGGGCAAAACCGATTTAAGGAATTAACCGGCAGGCCCAGCAATTTCATCAATTCGTGAGCCTGCTCATGGGCGCTCAATCCAAAATCCCCCAAAAGCGCGTACCCATAAAATGACAATCTCCGACTGGCCGTAATTTGAGGATCAAGTTGACGAAGACCGCCCGCGGCCGCGTTGCGCGGGTTGGCAAAAAGCTCTTCGCCTTTTTTCTTTTGTCCACGGTTCAGGATCTCAAAATTTTTCTTGGTCAGGAAAACCTCGCCGCGAATCTCAACTCGTCCCGAGAGAGATTTGAGACGGTAAAAAAATTTTTTTTCATCCAAGGTCTGACCAAACTGATCAAGGAAGCGGGCGATTTCCTGGTCAGTCGGCCGGCGCAGTCGCAAGGGCACCGCCTCAATGGTTTTAACATTTTGACTCACCTCTTCACCGGTCCGGCCATCGCCGCGCGTGACCGCTTGGGCCAAAAGACCGTCCTGATAAACTAAAGAAATAGCCAGACCATCCATCTTAATCTCGGCGTAAAAATCATAATGCCCGCGCGGATAAACTTTCTTGATTCGTTCGAACCATTCCTCAAGCTCCTCAAAACTAAAGGCATCCTCCAGCGAGAGCATCGGCGTCAGATGGGTCACCTTTCTAAATTCGGGCAAGGGTCGGCCGCCAACCCGTTGGGTCGGCGAATCAGCCGTGATCAATTCCGGAAACTGCTGCTCCAGTTTCCAAAGCTCATGTTTTAGGGAATCATGAGCCGCGTCAGAAATCTTCTGCCAATCCAAAACATGATAAAGATAACGATGATAATTGATCTCCTCGCGTAATTTTTCAATCCTCTTTTTCGCCTCGGTCTTGGTCATACGACGGCTATTCTATCACAAAAATAACAATTAAGGCGGCCAGAATTAAAAAAGGACCAAGGGGGATTTCGCTTTTTAAGGTTTTCTTTTTTCTGGCCAGCAACCAGAGCCCTGCGGCCGCGCCCAAGAGGTAAGCCGCCGCCAGGGCCTGAAGAACCCGGCCCGGCCTCTGAAGAATCGCGGCCAAGAGCAGTCCAAGCCAGACATCGCCCTGACCAATCCACTGACCGCGGCTCAATAGATATTGAGCCAGAAAAAAACCTCCGCCCAAAGCCAAGGAGGCCAGGAGTGTTAAAACCGACAAACGGAAAAAAAACAAATCAAACAATCCAAAAAAAACCAAGGCGGGAAAAATCAACGACCAAGGCAAGACCATAGCTTTCAAATCAGTCAAAAAAAGAACAGCCAGCAACGTGATCGCTAACCAAATAAAAATCAATTCCCCGCCGGAAAATCTGGCCGCGGCTAAAACAAAAAGCGCGGCGACCAGAAATTCAACCAGCGGGTGTTGCCAAGAAATTCTGGCCTGACAAAAACGGCAGCGGCCGCGCAAAAGAAAAAACGACACCACCGGCGCTAGGT
>CAZHKL010000049.1:1603-1980 GCA_964532695.1 uncultured Gammaproteobacteria bacterium
GCCAAATAGGTTTCAAGCAAGTCTCGCAAGATGAGCGAGGTTTGAGAATTGATTTGCCGGCCAGGAGGCGATTCGCCAAGACATTGACAAAACTGCCCATTCCCGCGCCCAAAATAAAACTGAAGACCAACCTGATCATCGACAAGGACCAGCCTCAAGTCCGCGGGGAGTAATGCAATTCAGACCATCAGCCAGCCCTGAACCGCGCGGCGCTCGGCCAAGACAAAATTCCGCTCGAAAATCATTTCCGCCGCTGCCAGCCTGATAACGATAGGCATTCTGAACCGCCGAACAGCGGCCATCGCGCGGATTGGGCGAAGCCGGCACCGTAGGCATAAAAACCGCGCCCGTGCATTGACCGGACTCGCCGACAAACC
>CAZHKL010000049.1:1990-4699 GCA_964532695.1 uncultured Gammaproteobacteria bacterium
GCGCTGCCGCCCAAAATTAAATCAGTTTCGGCCTGAACCGGATAACTGGCCAACTCGGCAAAACCTAATTCCAAACCAACCCGAATTTGACTGGCTTGGGAAACCCGCTCCGCATCACGCGTCTTCTGCCGCGCATCCCGCAAGGCCAGGACCGTGACGGTTGTTAAAATCCCAATTAACGCCAAAACCACCAGCAGCTCAATTAAAGTAAAACCGTTTTTTTTCATAATCGTAAAGTTATGCTTATAAATAATCACATTGAGGTCATCTCGAAACTAATTTTCGCGGTGAAATTGCAAGATTTCGAAGCGAAAAACGGGAAAAGCGACGATGTTTATACGGAGTATAAGCGGAGGAGCTTTTACCGTTTTGCAGCCGAAAGATTGTAATTGCAGCCGAAAAGGAGTTTTGAGATGACCTCATTAACCAACTTACTCAAACTCCCTCATCGCCAAACCAACCGCCACGGCAAAACGGGGGCCAATTTCTTCAAGGGTTGGCCGCAGCTCTTCATGAGTCAAGACTCGGGCCCAGGGATCGCCCAAAAAAGCTCTTAAATTTAATTGACTGCCCAGATAATCAGTCAGATAGGGCAAAAGTGACGAGCCGCCAGTCAAAATAATTTTTTCCAAAAACTGATCAGTCGCGGCCTGACCCAATTGCGTCCGATAAAGATTCATTGAATAGCGGGCCTCGGTCACCATGGGTTCAAGAATTTTAGTCAGCAAGAGAGGCATCCTGCCTTCACTGCCCAAGGCAACCAAGCGATGAATATCTCGTTTCATCTGTTCCGCCTCGGTCAGCGCCAGAGACAGGGTCTGGGCAATGGCGCGAGTGATCGAAGCCCCGCCCAAATTAATCGTGCGCGTCAGCACGGGCAGACCCCCCTCGACAATCACAAAACTTGTTCGCAAAAGACCGCAATCAATAATCATCATCCGACCAGGATCCTTGCCAATCAGGGAACGGACCAGGGCAAAAGCCTCGGTTTCCAGGGCGGCCAGTTCCAAACCAGCCATCTTCCCGATCTCGGTATACTTGCGCACCAATTCCTTAGCCGCGGCCGTCAGCAAGATCCGGATGCTTTTTTTGCCCAATTCGGGCGGCCCTTCTCGTTTGGTCTCCTTCAATCCAGGAATAATTGTCCTGATGGTCGGCGGCTCAATTAAACCGCGGCTCGAATCAGACCCGACTTTTTTTTGATTAGTCTTTTTTTCAGTTAAAATCTTCCAGTCTAAAACCATTTCCTCAAGCGGCAGGGGAATCAGTTTTTTGGCCTGCCACTCAATCGCCTCTTTAAGTTCTTTGCCTGAGGCCTGGGGGACGGAGATGATCGAACTAAAAACCGAGGCAATGGGCAATCCGGCCACCACTCGGCCAGTTTTGCTTTTGGCCCTCTCCCGCATCTTTTTGATTGTCTCGGCCGCGGCGGCTGGATTATCAATTAAGTTTTCCTTAGTTTCCACCAATGATTCGGAGTAGGCATAAGTGCGAAGCTGGGATCGGCCCTTGGCCTCCTCAAGTTCAACCAGTTTTACGCCCCCCGCGCCCAAATCCAATCCCAAGACCGCCTTCTGCTTTTTTCCAAAAAGAGATAACTTCATGATTCGATGATACTACTTTTTTTGCGCCTCATCAATAGCCTCATTCACCAGCCGATCCGCCTCCTGATTCTTTTCCCGCCGAAGATGATGATAACTGATCCGACGAAAAGCAGTCGCCAGATTCCAAACCGCCAGAAAAAGCAGGGCCAATTCCTGATCCTTGACTCGATATTGATGATTAAGTTGCCGAACGAGCAATTCACTGTCCAAAAAACACTCAACCTCAACAGCTTTTAATTCTTTGGCCGCCTCCAAAGCCGCGATCAAGGCTTGATATTCAGCCTGATTATTAGTGGCCTCGCCCAGAAAACGTTTGATTTTTTTGACGATCTTCCATTGATGGTTGGCCTGGTCCCAACCCTCGAGAACCGCGCCAATCCCAGCTGGTCCGGGATTGCCGCGCGCGCCGCCATCAGAATGGATTCGCAGCTTTTTGATCATACAAACAATCCGCTAGATCAAGGGCTGGCCAAGCATTTCCGCCGGCTGATCAATTCCCATAAGTTTTAAAATCGTCGGAGCCACATCAGCCAACATCCCGACCGGCGGGGCGAGTGATAAATCCTGACCAGGAATCTCGCCGGCGCTCGAGGTTTGACCGGCCAAACTTTTGCCAATAATCAAACAGGGCACTGGATTCGTGCTGTGTTCTTTATCCATCTCGCCGGTTCCAAGATTGCGCAGCTCCTCGGCATTGCCGTGATCGGCCGTGATCATCACCGCCCCGTCCTTAAGTAAAGCAGCCTCGACTATTTGACCAAGACACTCATCCACCACTTCAGCCGCCGCCACCGTGGCCAAAAGATCTCCCGTGTGTCCGACCATATCGCCGTTGGCAAAATTAATCACGATAAAATCATATTGACCCTTGTCCAGTTCTTTAACCACTCGTTTGGTGATCTCCCGAGCGGCCATCTCCGGCACCAGATTATAGGCGGCCACGGAAGGCGAGGGAATTAAGACTCGATCCTCGCCGGGAAACGGTTCTTCCCGCGTGCCATTCAAAAAGAAAGTCAGATGAGCGTATTTTTCCGTTTCCGCGATATGAAGCTGGCGCAATTTTTGTTCAGCAAGCACTCGGGCCAAGGGTCGGGTAATCTCCTCG
>CAZHKL010000050.1:0-4657 GCA_964532695.1 uncultured Gammaproteobacteria bacterium
CCCGCCCGCCACCTTAAGCACGGCCAAATCATTGATTGGATCGCGATCCAAGACAAGGGCCTCATGCTCTTCGCCATCATTAGTGATCACTGTGTAAAAAGCGTCAGTCCGAGAAACAACATGACGATTAGTCAAAAGAAAACCATCAGCGCTGACAAAAAACCCAGTGCCGCCGCCAATCACCTGACGAGTCGTCTCGCCGCTTGGTTTAATTTTAGGAATCTCAAAAACAAAAGGCGAACCTTCGCCAAAAGGCTGAATCCGCTCCACCGAACGCTCAAGCACGGGTTGGTCAATCGAGACTTGAATGCTCGCGACCGATGGAGCGACTTTCTTGACCGCGTTAATAATCCGATCCTCATCCGAAGCAGCTGGTTCCTCGGGCAAAGGATTCAAGTCTGGCGGAGCAATCAAGAGATTGTTGTCAGACGGCTTGTCTCTGGGAGTCGGGGTTGGGAGCGATGATGATTGCCGCAGCCGCAGTTCGGCTCCGCCATAACCAGCTAAACCGCCAATCAAGATTGTGGCCGCAAATAGATAAAAAAATGTTTTAAACCAATTTTTGTCTTGGGCAAACATAAGAGACAGCTAATCGGAAAACGATTGACAATGTCTAAAAATTAACATAAAAACCCTTCTCTGACAAGGGCTTTATGTTCTGGGATTCCCCCTTAATGACTGATTATTTTTTTCCCAAAATTTTAAACATCTTTGTGCTGCAAGTTGAACAGGTCCCGCTCATTGCCCGGCGGACCACTCCTCCCTTGCCCGGCATTTCTACCTCTTTGGCCTCCTTCATTTCCCGCTTATCTTTACACTTAACGCAATAACCAGTGTCTGGAGTGGCTGGTTCTTTTCCGTTTGGCATAAATTTTAGATAAATTACTTAATCAAATTATGAATTTACGAATAAAACTTGAGACTGCAGAAAAACGATATCTTAACTTATTAAGGTGTGACTGTGACTGTTCCTGTTTTGCTGGTGGCATTATGATTATGATAAGTAAAGGCACCTGCCTTGGTGAAACGGTAGACATAATTCAATCCCACCGGAATCACGGCTGAATCAAAACCAGGAAGATCGGTATGAATCGGATGTGGATTGGAAGCCAAACGAGCTGGCCCAGAAGTGGCATTGGTAAAACGCACGGTTCGACCAAGCGGCACCGTGATAGCGGCCGGACTAAATGAACCATCAGCTTGGAGAGTCACTTCCAGCGGCCCGATCAGAGCCTTGTCTGCGGAAATCGAGGTCACCGAACCAGTCGCCGCGGTTGCGGTCCAACTGGCGCCCGCGGTCAAGGCCGCGCCCTCGGGATAGTTCGAGAAAAAAGCATCAGGCACATCATCAATCATCTTATTCCAATTTGAACCATATAGAGCTACTGCCACCGCTTCCGTGGCCACATATCGCCGCGCGCCCAAACGATCAATCGCATAAACCTTGGGGTCGGATTCAATTTTAACCATCCGCAAACCGGGCCGATAAGTCACATTGCCGCCAATGCCAATCGTGCCCAACTGCTCGGCGCCCACCTCTTTAACTCCATTAAAATCCTTATACCAAGTAAAGTAGGTTTTTGAGTTCGGAAATACATAACGCAAACCGTCGGCCGCGTAATAATAGACAGCGCTATCAACCGTAGTTTTCGGATTTTTATCATCAGGCAGTTTGATCAAATCGCCAGCTTCAAGAGAAACATAACCCGCGCTGTTTGAAACCGCATAAGCGCCAGGCACAAAATTAGACAGGATATTCGTGCCCTTGCCGTCGGCCGCAGCCACTTGCCCGTTCGCCAAGGTCACGGCCGCGTTACCAGCAGTTAAAGCCTTAAACTTAATCGTCAAGGCCGTGGCCGAGCCGCTAAACCCTGAAGTCCGACCGCCAGTAAAACTAATCGTGCCGGCTGAATTGGAAAAAGTCGGTTCTGAACTCCAAAGACCGAAAACTGAACCACTCTTCGAAAGGGAAACCACTTGGAGTTTAGCGACGGGGAAACCCAAGGTCGCTTCGGCCGCGTTAAAGGCATCGCTTTTTTCCGGCGCCTGCAAAACCAAAGAAACGGTAAATTCACTGCCTTGTTTGATCGTCAAACTGGAAGGAGAAAGACTCATCGTCACCCCGCTTCCCGCCCGACCGGCTAAAGGCAACAATGATGAAAAAATTAGACTCAAGGTGGTAAAAAAATTGATAAAATTTTTCATAGATGATGACTAATGGAACTTTGTCGAAAACGCCAAAGGATAAAAACAATGAATAAAATAATCAGGATTAAGACACTAGTCAGAATGATCGGCGCGGCCGGCCGCCCCTTAATCGGCAAACTGGCCCGTCTTTCATTACCAGCCTGGTCAGCGGCGGTAACCGTGTAGACCCCGCCTAAAAAACGAGCTAACCGTGAAATTTTTTGCGGGCTTTCTTTGCGCCGGCCAAACCAAGAATTAAACGGTCGCGGAGCAAAGACCAGCTCGAAATAATCAAGACCAGAATGTTTATCAGTCGCGCTCCAGCTCAAATACTCATCGTCTTCTTTCAGCTCCAGCGCCTCGGGCGACGTTCCGTCAACCTGAATCCGAAAATGCCGCGCCGCGCCCCAAACATCTTTTTCCCGTTCACGAAAATGCAGGTAATGAATGCCGTCGGGCAAACCAGGGAAAGATTCCGTTTCCTTCACTTCTTCGGGAACAATATCCGGGATTGTTTCCGGCCAATCATCCAAAACCAACGAGTAAGCCGCGCTCTCTTTTTTCTCTAAACTAACCTCAAGATCGCGTGCTGAATACCAATGAGTTTCATCCGGATGAGTGCGGGAACTAATCTTGGGCGCGGAAATCTCAATAGCCTCAAACCTTGTTCCTTCGCGGATCAGTTTGGCCGCCGTGCCTTGACCATCATTTAAAAGAACCTGGCTCTTTTCCTCAAAACTGATTTCTAAATCTTCTGACTTCTCAATCTTGACCAGCAGGGTGGCCAGCAAGGCCTGTCCTCTGAATCCGGCCGGTGTGCCGCCGACAAATTTAACCTCTCTTGTCGTCGGATCAAAATCCGGATTTTCCACCCAAAGAGTCAGAACTGAATTACCGGTCTCAATTCCCATCACTGCCAAGCCAGTCGGAATTTTAACCCGCGCTTCAATCGCGTTGATTTCTTCGCCTTCTGTTTCAATCACCACTGGCAAACGAATCACTTCACCAACCTGGACCACGGTCCGTTCGGGCAAAAGGGAGAGGATGGCTGCTTCGGCAGAAACTGGAATCAAGAGAATCAAAGTTATTACTCCTCCCCAAAGCCTTTTGGACATAATGATCTATCCGGTCCAACGATGCAGTAGAATTGATAAATCTTTAAGGTTCACCTGGCCATCGCCGTTCAAATCAATATTGGCTGGCGGACTTGGTTTTTGCCAACTAGCAACCAGACGGGAAAAATCAGTCAAACCAATCCGCCCATCACCGTTCAAATCAGCTGACTTTGCGGATGGCGGGGTGACAGCGGCTCCGCCAACCGTAAACTGGATCGGCAAACTCCAACCTGAACTTTCCGCCCCTCGACTGACCTTGGCTCGCGCTCCCAGGCTCCCTGACAGACCAACAGTGCTGCGGATCATCTCCCATAAACCACTGCCGCTAATGGCTAATTGACGAACTAGATCGCCAACCTCGGCGGTCAGTGAAGTTCCGGGTGAGGCCGCGCCGGAAAAGGTTATATTTTCTCCGGGTTGGACCGAGGTCTTGGAGGCTTCCAGGGTTGGTGGTGAGAGCAGATTTTCCAATTCAAAAGTCGGCGCATTATTAGGAAGCTGAACTGTTCGGGTGCTGGTGGCTGATTTGCGACCGGCTTTGTCAGTCGCCTGAAAGACTAAAGTGTAAAGACCACCAGGCGTCAAATTAGGCAAACTCATTGTCCAAGCGCCATCAGCGCCGGCTGAAACAAAACCAACATTGGCTCCGTCACGGAGAATGGTCACTGAAGCATTAGGATAAGCCAGACCGCGCAAGATCAAAGTCACGGCATTGACAATTGAGGGAGCAGCAGTTTTTGGCGGAGCAGGCGTGGGCACGGTTGGCGCAGTTGGGGCGACGATCGGTTCAGGCACGGCCGCGGCTGGGCCAATGGAAAAATTATTATCAGACATATCCGAAGCCACCACACTGGCGGTTGCGCTCATCCCTTCGACCAAAACTCGAAATTGGGCGCCAGTCAGGGCCGGCGCGGTCCAAGTATAGGTCCCGTCATTGGATTCATTCTGGGCAATCGTCGTGGGGAAACTCAAACCGCCGTCGCCAGAAAGCCGCAGACGAATAGTGCTCGTGCCGCTGCCGGTTGAGGTCCAGGTGATGTTAGTGTTCGTGCCGGAAACAATTTTTTCCCCGCCATTAGGCGCGGTCAAGGTGACTGAAGTAACTGCCGCGACCGGAGCGCCGCCGCCTCCGCCGCCAGTGGTGCCGCCGCCCGAGGCTGTAACTTGAATCTCACCAGAACGCGCGCCAACATTGCCCGCCGGTGTGCCGCTTGAGGCCGCGCCCGTGGCAATAGTCCGAATCCGATAAAAAACAGCCACCGAAGGCGTCGCGCTTCTTGTGCTAGTCAAGAGATTACCGACATTGGCGCAAGCACTATAAGTATCAGGTGTGCTGCCATTGCAAACCTCATAAC
>CAZHKL010000051.1:0-4345 GCA_964532695.1 uncultured Gammaproteobacteria bacterium
CAATGATCGCGCCAGCTTTAGCTCGACCGCCATCCGGGATTTTGACGCCTAATCGTTGTCCCTGCGAATCGCGGCCTAATTGGGTTGAACCACCAGCTTTTTTATGGGCCATACTTTTTTCCTCTTATTTTCTTCTTTCAATAGTCTATAGTTTGATTTTTCAATTGTCAAGTTGGTTCTAAACAGATAAACTGGAGGGATTGGGCAAGAGGCTATGAATTTTTTATCTCGACAGATGATTAAAAGGGTTCTTTGGCGGGATCGGGCTATGTTTGGAGCCTGGATAGCGGCCTTGACCGCGGATCTCGCGGCCTGGAGTTTGATCTCTTGGGCCGCTTGGACTCGCCGCGCCGCCTCTTCAGTTCCTCTGCATTATAATATCTATTTCGGGGTGGATTGGATCGGGCCTTGGTATGCTCTAGCCAGCCCGGCCTTTTTTGGTTTTTTGGTTTTGGCGGTCAATTTGGTTTTGATTTTGATGATTTATGAAGAGGAAAGATTTCTATCTTATGCCCTGGCCGGAGGCACGGTTTTTTTAGAATTGATTATTTTGGCGGCCTCCTTTTTTGTCTTTCTTTTAAACCAAGGTTAATATGGATTCCTTTGCGATGATCAAGGTTTTAACTCTGTCCGCGATTTCCTTTAGCGTAACCATGGCTTGGACGCCATTTTTAACTAATTTTTTATATAAATACAAATTAGGCAAACAGATTCGCGATGAGGCTTCGGCTCCGATTTTTTCCAAACTTCATGCCCATAAGTCCGGCACGCCAACCATGGGCGGGGTGTTGATTTGGGTGACCACTCTTGTTTTGGCTCTGGTTTTTTCTTATTTTTGGCGTCTCGCTCCCGAGAGTTTTTTGGGTCGTTTGAATTTCCTGACGCGCAGTCAGACCCTCTTGCCGCTGGGCGCTCTGGTTGCTTCGGCGATTATCGGTTTGGTTGACGATTACTGGAATGTGCGGCGGGTCGGTCCGCAGGGCGGGGGGTTGCGAATCCGTCATCGTCTTCTCATTTACACCGCGATTGCCTTGATTGGGGCGGCTTGGTTTTTCTTTAAATTAGGCTGGGATTTGATTCATCTGCCTTTTATCGGCGATTTTAACATTGGTTGGTGGTATTTGCTGATTTTTATTTTTATCATTGTCGCCACCTCTTTTTCAGTCAATGAGACTGACGGGTTGGATGGTTTAGCCGGCGGCACCCTATTGACTGCTTTTGGCGCTTACGCCGTCATTGCCCTGCTTCAGGGTAAAACCGAGTTAGCCGCTTTTTGCGGCGTGATTATGGGCGCCCTGCTGGCTTTTCTTTGGTTTAACATTAATCCGGCTCGTTTTTTTATGGGTGATACCGGGGCCATGTCTTTAGGCGTGACCTTGGGGATCGTGGCTATGCTGACTAATGCCGCGCTTTTCCTGCCGGTGATTGGTTTTATTTTTATGCTGGAATCAGGATCGGTTCTTTTACAGTTGGCCTCGAAAAAATTAAGGGGCAAGAAAATTTTTCTTTCCACCCCCCTGCATCATCATTTTGAAGCCAAGGGTTGGCCAGAACCAAAGATCGTGATGCGTTTTTGGGTGATCTCGATGGTGACGGCGGCAATTGGGCTGGTGTTTTTTTTGTTGGATCGTCATGCCTAAGCTCCTTCGTTTTGCTCGGGCGAGATCGGACAATCTGATTTTGGGTTTAGCCTTGGGGTTGACGGTTTTTGGATTGATCATGCTTTGGTCAGCCAGCAGTCCTTTGGGTTACGCTCGTTTTGGCTCGAGTTATTATTTCCTGAAACATCAATTTTTTTACGGCGTTGTCCCAGGATTGATTTTGCTTTTCCTGATGAAGCGTCTGCCTTACCAAATCTGGAAACGTCTTTCTCTTCCTCTTTTATTGATTTCGATTGTTCTTTTGGTTTTAGTTTTTGTGCCGGGTATTCGGGCCGAGTTTGGCACGGCCCGGAGCTGGCTGCATCTGGGCAGTTTTACCATTCAGCCGTCAGAAATTGTCAAGCTTACTTTTTTGTTTTATCTGGCGGCTTGGCTTGAAACGCGAGGGGAGCGGGCGATCCGTCAGGTCCAAACCGGTCTTCTCCCTTTTTTAGTTTTGCTTGGTTTAGTGATGGGGCTGCTTTTAGCGCAGCCAGACACTGGAAGCATGGCGATTATTGTTTTACCGGCCCTTGTGGTTTATTTTGTGGCTGGTTCGTCAATCAGACATCTTGCTTTTTTGGCTCTGGGCGGATTTGTCCTTTTGGGGGCCCTGATTAAGCTCTCTCCTTATCGCGCGGCTCGACTGATGACCTTTGTTCATCCCGAACTTGATCCTCAAGGGGTTGGTTATCACATTAATCAGGCTTTGCTGGCGGTGGGGAGCGGCGGCTGGTTTGGTTTGGGACTGGGCCACTCTCGTCAGAAATTTGAATACCTGCCCGAGGTTCAGAGTGATTCTATTTTTGCGGTGATGGCCGAAGAGCTGGGATTTTTGTTTGTGATTTTAATCTTGACGGTTTTTTTTATTTTTGTTTGGCGCGGTTTGCAGATTGCGGAAAGAGCGCCTGATCAGTTTGGCCGCTTTGTGGCCGTGGGCATTGTTTCCTGGATTATGATTCAGACCCTGGTCAACATTGGAGCGATGATTGGAATTCTGCCGTTGACCGGCGTGCCCCTGCCTTTTATTAGTTTTGGGGGCACGGCCTTGACTATAACCTTAGCCAGTGTGGGAGTTCTCTTAAATATCTCAAAAAATCATTGATTCAGATGAATGCATTCCCCACCGCTCAGCTGTGGAATAGGCTCGCCACAGCTGAGCGGTGGGGATTGACAAAAAGACAGAGCTGTGTTAGTTTAGGGGGTGGTTTTGATTCCGTTGTTGAAACCAAAGGAGGGAGCCAATGGATCTTCAGAACACAGAAAGACCAGATCTAAAGACGGCCCTGACCAGAGCCAATGAGCTCGTGCGTCAAGTAGTCGGCGCGGTCATTGGAGCAGAGGCTCTAGTGATCGAGGGGCGGACTGAACGTGGTCCAACTCTCCGAATCATCGTGCCGGGCAACAAGATGGGTCTGGTCATCGGTCGGGGCGGTCAGCTGATCAAGGCGGTTGATCTCATCTATTGCACCATGCTGCATCAGGTGACTTCTCCGCCGCACCTTGTGGTGCAGGCCAGGGAAGAGGCTGGGTTCAAGGGGCCTGGTGGCAATGGCCGCGCTGCCTCGGATGATGTTCCGGAGAACGGGACGTCTGACGAAGCGAACTGATCTTCAACTTCAACTCGGCAACGAGTTTTGCGTCATCGGCCAACTTCCAGCGAAGTTGGCACTTTTTTATTTTGAATAAAAGTGATAAGGTAAGAAACATGAAAATACTATTGGTTGGTGGGGGGACATTGGGGCCGGTGACGCCTCTTTTGGCTTTGGCCCAGACTTGGCGAGAAAAAGGCAATGAGGTGATAGGTTTGATTGGCGCGCGCCGCGGTCCAGAGCAGAGATTGGCCGAGGAAGCGGGTTTAAAATTTTTTGCTCTCACGGCCGGGAAACTGCGGCGCTATTTTGATTGGCGGAATTTTTTTTCTTTGTTTGGAGTCTTAATTGGTTTTTTTGAATCCCTGTATATTTTGTCGAGATCGCGGCCGAAAATGATTGTCTCGGGCGGAAGTTTTCTTGGAGTGCCAGTGATTCTGGCCGCTTGGTTTTTAGGTCTGCCTCGAGTAACCATTCAGCTAGATGTTGAACCGAGCCTGGCTAATAAATTGATCGTTCCTTTCGTGAATAAAATTATGGTCGCCTTTGCGGAAACGGCCAAATATTTTCCTGAATCAAAAACCAGGGTTACGGGGGTGCCGGTCAGAGCGCGGATTCTCCAGGGCGAAACCGATCGCGCCAAGAAATTTTTTAGTCTGGTAGAGAAAATTCCGACGGTTCTGATTTTTGGCGGCGGTACTGGCGCCCAGTTCATTAATGACTTAGTTAGGAAATCCCTTTCATCCCTTCTTGAGTTTTGTCAGATTATTCTTTTGACGGGCCAGGGAAAATTTGAGTCTCGTCCTTTGGTGTTTGGCAACCGTTATCATCAATTTGAGTTTTTGATTAAGGAAATGACTGATGCTTATGCCGCAGCGGATTTGGTCGTGGCTCGGGCCGGGATAGGCACAATTTCAGAATTGGCCGCTCTGGGCAAACCAGGGATCATTATTCCTATGCCTCGAACCCATCAAGAGTCTAATGCCGCGGTTTTGGCGCGAGCCGGGGCGGCCGTGGTGGTTGATCAAGCAAAATTAACTTCCGATGAGTTTGTTTCTCTTGTCCGTTCGTTGCTTGATGATCATACGCGTCGAAATTTTTTGAGCCAGAATA
>CAZHKL010000052.1:0-4288 GCA_964532695.1 uncultured Gammaproteobacteria bacterium
CCCTTCATCTGCCCCCGCATTTTACTTTCTGGCAAAGCTTTCCTAAAGAATATGATCCAGCCCAACAGACCCTGGCCTTGGGTGATCTGCTGCCCGGAGCCGGAGGACAAGTTAAAATCACGGGCCTGCTTTGGGCCCCAGTGGGGGAAAAGAGTCTAATTTTTTCCAATCTTACTTTTTTGAACAAAAAAAATCGCCCTGACCTGAAAACTGTCCGAGCCGAAACTCCGGTTGAACGATCAATTATTGAACTGAATGCTGAACTGCCGAGTCGAATCCTGGCGGGTCAAGCCTTTCCCCTGACTTTGAATTATCGCGAGACTGGCGGACGCCCGACCCCGCCTCTTGTCATCCGTCCGGAGTGGCCAGGACAATCCGGCCTGATTGAGGTCAGGGGCGATTTTGAAAATGGTTGGTCCCTTGCTCCCTTGACGGCTCGAGGTCAAGGTCAAGTGACTGGTCAAGGACGAGTGGAAACAGTCTGGGCGGGCAAAGAAATTGATTTTGGTTTTCGCGGTTTTGTCAAACTCGAAAATGAAGAACTGGATCAAGGCCTAGTCTCTTTTCGCCGTCTGGTCGAGAACCAGCCCTTGAGTTTGGAGATCTCTCTTGAGGGAAACCAATCATTTGTCCGACCGGGCGATTCCCTAAACATTCGAGTTGCCTATGCCAATCTCGGCCAGCGCCCTCTTCGGGAGGTTAGAATTGGCCTTGAAGGAAAAAGTCCTTTTCTTGATCAGGAAAAAATGCCCGCGACAATGGCCTTGGAAAAACTAGAGGCCCAGGAACGAGGCATTCTAACTTTTGAAGTGCCCCTGAACCGCGAACCAATCGGCCGCGGCGGGACTGGTTTTGAAAAAAATATGGTTTTGACCATTCGCGGACAAGGGCAGGGATTTCTCCTCGAAGACGGGGCGCCGGTCAAACTGGAAATTCGCACAATGGAAATTCAGCGGCCAATTCAAACCCCGTTCGAGGCCGGGGTCTTGGCTCGTTACTGGACAGCAGAAGGCGATCAAATCGGCCGCGGCCCCTTGCCGCCGCTGGTTGACGAGACAACCAAGTATTGGATCTTTTGGACCCTTAAACCAACCACTAATAACCTCCGTCATCTTGTCTTTGAATCCGAGCTGGGCGAAGAGGCGCGCTGGACAGGCCGAGCCAGTGTCAGTCAAGGCAATCCCTTAAAGTATGATCCAGAAAATCGCCAGGTCTCTTGGACCATTGATGAAGCCGAGGCCACTTTTGCTTCTGGCGAGACCTTGAGCAGCCGCTTTGAGATTGCCCTGACGCCCCAAGCGGCTCAAATCGGAACCCAACCTCAACTTTTAAAGGTCACGAAAATCACGGCTGAAGATATTTTTACCTCTTCCCCTCTGGAAATCGAAGCGCCGGCTCTGACCACGGCGCTCCCGGAAGATCTTCAGGCCGCGGGTCGCGGCCAGGTTGGCCGTTAAGACTGGCCAAGTAAAGATTTTGGAGTTGATGAGCAATTTTTTCCCAAGAATAATGTTTCAAAACATAAACGCGAGCCTGTTCACCAATCGCTGACAAGGCATCGGATGATTCAATCAGAGCGGCTAATTTTTCTTCAAGGTCAATCCGATCACCGCTTCGAAAAGTCACCCCATGGGGCCCCAAGATCTCTTGATGGCTGGGAATATCTGAAGCCAAGACCACCCTTCCATGACTCATTGCCTCAAGCACGCTCATAGGCAAACCTTCGGAAAAAGAAGGATGAACAATAAAAAGCGCTTGAGCATAAAGTTGACTCAAAATCGCGCCGGTCTGATTCCCGGTCAGGATCAAATCAGATTGCTCTCGGGCCGCCGCTTCCAGATGTTTTTGATAAACTGGATCACCCGCGGCCTGACCGACCAGCACCAGTTTTAAATCTTTGACCAAATCAGGACGATGCTGACTAAGGGCGCGCCAAGCCTCGAGCAAAAGATCCAAACCCTTATAAGGCAAAAGCCGGCCGACAAAAGCAACATACTTTTGCGGCTCCAGGCCAAACTGGGAAATCAAAAGCGCGGCCGATGGTTTTGGTTCACGCGCTCCGCTCGGCAGATATTGAGTCGTCCGATGATAAGTCTTTTGGCAATAATCAAAAAGAGTGCGGCTGACCGTAATGGTTTCGTGAGCAAAGTGGCAAGCCGCCCATTCGCCCAGACGCAAAATCAAACGAGAAAAAAAACCCCACTTTGACAGAACCCGATCCAAACAATGAAAGGTGACAACCACGCGAGCGCCAGGCCGCGCGAGGCGCGGCAGCCAGGCAAAAAGCGCTGGTCCCACGCCATGATAATGATAAATTTCCGGTCGAATAAAAAGACAAGCGTGGAGGGTGGCCAAAAAAGTGTGGCTGGCCGCGTCAAGATGCTTGGTCCGAATCGAGGGAAGATTGATCAGAGACAGACCGCGATGACCAGTTTGAAATTGACGACTATACCAAGATCGGCAATAACAAATCACCTCATGACCCATTCGCGCGAGTTCAACTGCTAATTCCTCAACATGCCGTTCAATCCCGCCATAGACCGCGGGCGCTCCTTTTTGCCCAATCATCACGATTTTCATATCTGGGCACCTTAGCACAGAGTCACTTGCCTGTCAAGGGATGAAATAGGCAAAAAATCGGCCATTTTAAGCCGATTTTTCTGAAAAAAAAAATCCAGGATCTCAAACTATTCAACAATAATTTTCCCAACCTCGGCGGCTGAGAGATGATTATGAAAGGAGCAGGTCTTTTTTTCGCGAAAAGTAAAACTCCAACTCTCGCCTGGCTTTAAACTCCGGCGAGCGTCAAAACCCGGACAAAGAAGATGGGTCGGATGAATATCTGAAGCCGGCCAAACATTTGATCCGCCTCCATTGATGAAAGTCACAGTCTCTCCAGTCTTAATCCTCAATTCCTTGGGAATGAAAACCCGGTCCTTATATTCCACGGTCAAGAAATCACTTGGACCCGAAGTCGGGGTGCCAACCGGACCAACTGGAGAAGGAGCTGGCAAACTCGAACTGGCTGGCGGTTCGGTCCGAATTGGGGAACTGGCGCAACCCGCCCCCAAAAGAGGCCAGACTAAAAAAATAAGCAAAAACTTTTTGGACATACTTAGACCCTTGATGATTTTCTCAACCCTATTGCCAGATTACCAATTACTAATGAGAAAAGCAAGGGGTCCATATTATGAAAAGGTCGAAAACGGGGTAAAAAAGAAAAGATGGCCGCTAAGAATCCAACCAAAAAACCAAAAATCAAACGATGGCGTGCTTGGGGGAAACTTGTTGTCACTGGTTCAATCAGCATCACCGTGGCAAAAAAGATCAGGGTAGCGTCAAAAATCAAGGCCCAAAAAAGCGCGTCAAATCGGATCAGGGTTTGGCCCCAGACCGCCTGACCCGCGAGAAAAACAAGATAGGTCGCCAAAAAAATCAAAACCATGGCCCATCTTCTTAAACGATAAAGAAGGTAGCCGCCAGCCGCGGCCGTGATCAGGATTGGTGTTAATCCCCAACCCAACCCCCACCAGGACGCCACTGGCGCAAAAAACGACAAAACCACCAGTGAGAAAGCCGCGGGATTCAGGAGATGACGCGACTGACCAAAATGCAGGACGCGCTTACCGACCGCGGCCACGAGCGGAGCAATCAAGGCTAAAAACGGATGCGAGGCTAGATCAAAAATCAAGGCTGTAATCAAACCAGAAATCACGGCTGAACTCGGCCAAGACCAAATCCTTGTTTTAAAATAAATCCAGATCAGATCAATGACGCCAGAAACAACCACCACTCCCAAACCAGCCAGGAGACGAGCCGGTTCACGGAGAGCAAGGGTTGAAACCGCCAAAAACAACCCGAGATAGAGCGTCAAAAAAGTTTTAATCGCCATTGGTTTCACACCCTTGATAGATTCTGATAGATTTTAATAATTTTTTCATAGTACAACTCTGGGTTATATTCAAGTTCAACCAAGCGGCGGGCCGTCTCACCCATCGCTTGACGTTTCTCGCCGTCTTGAACCAAAACCTTAATCTGTTCCACCAATTCTTGAACCTGGCCCATTTCAAATAAATAACCAGTTTCTCCTTCCCGCACTAATTCAGGCAAACCGCCAATTCGGCTGGCCACCACGGGCTTGCCAAAGGCATAAGCCTCGAGCACGACGCGGCCAAAAACTTCATACCAAACCGAAGGCACAATCACACAAAGCGCGTTCCGGTAAAAACGATCACGCGCCAGACCATCCAGGCGACCAACAAATTCCACATTCCGTAATTCCAAATCT
>CAZHKL010000053.1:0-4148 GCA_964532695.1 uncultured Gammaproteobacteria bacterium
GAGGCGGGATCGCGACCGAGCGAGCGGAAGCGAGCGAGAGTTGTGATCGATTCCCACCGTCGGCTCCAGTGATCTGTACCCCATAAAGTGGACACAGAATGACGGTTGGCTAATTTTTAATCTGATGATTCGAAAAATAATCCAACCAAAGCTGGGGATTAGAACGAGAACGAATTAATTCTTTCTGATCCTGATCATCGGTCGGCAAATTTTTAACCACAACCGCTGTTTCCCCTTCTTTTTGCAGACCTAAACGCAACCGCGCCTCCTCTTCCAAAAACTCGCCGCCCTGGATCTTTTGGGCTAAATCCAAAATCTCCAATCGTCTGGTCTCGAGCTCTTTGGCCTGACGCTCCAGCGCTTGAATTTCCTGCTGAATCAAATAATGACGATAAAACTCGCGTCCGGCCGAAACCGCAACCAAAATCACCACTAAACTCCCAATCAGGATGAAGGCTCGCGACTGGTAAAAATGGCGGAAAGCCGAGGGGCGAACCATAAAATCATCGCGCTAATGAGGATAATGCTTCCAAATTGAGCTGGAGTCAAACCCAAATAACGGGCATCGTAGGCGCGCAAAAAATCTAGAAAAAATCGCGCTCCACTATACCAAATGGAAATCAAAACCAGGGTCAGTCCTGGTTTTTTTTCTAAACGCGGACTAAGGAAAAATAAAAGAATGGCTAGGCCAAGGGTGTTCAGACCATCTTCAAGTCCAAGATCGTGTCTTGTTCCATCTGGATACTGAACCCCTAAAACAAAGGAGGTCAAGGTTCCGGGATGATCATGAATCAGGAAACAACCGATTCGGCCAATGGTCCAACCCAGAGGAAAACCGGAAATCAAGGTATCGGCCGTCATCAACCACTCGCGCCGAGATTCGACCAGACGAGTCCGCCACAAAAATGCCAGGCTGGCGCCCAAAAAACCGCCCAAAGAGGAATAACCTCCCTGCCATATTTTCCAAATCTCGCCCAGATGATCGCGAAAATAATACCACTCGTAAAAAAAGACATGCCCCAAACGCGCGCCCACCAAAGCCAATAAAATAATCCAAAAAGCAGTGTCCAAAATTGACTGTTGATTAAGACCTAATCGCCGCGCTTTCCTTCTCGTGATCAGCAGGGCAACCAGCACGCCCAAGGACACAAAAGTGCCCCAGGTCTGCAGGGTCAATGGTCCAAGTGAATAGGTTGGAAAATGCCAATAAGGAATCATAAGCGGGGAGGCGACATCTTGTGCCACTCGGTTGCTTGTTCATAAACATGGGCGGCGCGCAAAATAGTTGACTCGCCAAAATGACGGCCGATGAATTGCAAACCCACGGGAAGTTTTTTGCCTTCTTTTTCAACGAAACCGCAGGGCACCGAAAGCCCGGGCACACCGGCCAAATTCATGGAAACCGTAAAAATATCGCAAAGATAAATGGTCAAGGGATCGCCAAATTTTTCTCCCAATTTAAAAGCGGCCATCGGCGAAGTAGGGGTGACCAAACAATCCACCTCTTTCATCACCTCGCGAAAATCATTGGTAATCAGAGTCCGCGCGGCCTGGGCCTTTTTGTAATAAGCATCATAATAACCAGCCGAAAGCGCGTAGGTTCCCAACATCACTCGCCTTCTCACCTCATCGCCAAAACCCTGACCGCGACTCTGGGTGTAAAGTTCAAACAAACTCTTGGCCGGCGCGCGCCAACCAAAACGAACGCCGTCATAGCGCGCCAGATTAGCGGAGGCCTCGGACGGCATAATCAAATAATAAACCGCCAACCCAAACTCGGTGTGCGGCAGACTTACCTCTTTAATCCTGGCCCCCAATTCTTCCAGTTTTCCCACCGCGGTCCGAACCACTTGCTCAAGATCAGAATCCATTCCCCCGGGGATAAAATACTCTTTGGGCACGCCAATCTTTAAACCCTTAATATCTTCAGGAATCAAATCCGGCACGATTGTTTCATTCAAAACCACGCTCGTTGAATCCTGCGGATCATCGCCCTCAATGATCTGAAGCAGACGAGCCGCGTCCTTAACTGTTTTAGAGATCGGACCGATTTGATCCAAGGAGGAAGCCATAGCCATTAAACCATAACGGGAAACTCGACCATAGGTTGGCTTGAGCCCCACCACCCCGCATAAGGCGGCTGGCTGACGAATCGAACCACCGGTATCTGAACCCAAGGCGCCTAAACACAGATCCGCGGCCACGGCCGCGGCTGAACCGCCCGAAGAACCGCCCGGAACCCGTTCCTCGTCCCAAGGATTTTTAGTTGACCCAAAAGCCGAACTCTCGGTTGAGCCGCCCATAGCAAACTCATCCATATTAGTGCGGCCAATAAAAATCGCGCCGGCCTGGCGCAGCCGCTCCACGGCCGTGGCGGTATAAGCCGAGATGTGTCCCTGAAGAATCTTTGAAGCAGAAGTGACCTCTCGATCCTGGATCAAAAGATTATCCTTCAAGGCCAAAGAGATCCCAGCCAATGGACCCAACTCCTCTTTCCGCGCCCTGGCCTGATCAATCATCATTGCCTCGGCCCGCGCCTCCTCCTCCCATAATTCAAGATAGGCCTGGAGTTGGGGATTTAATTGCTTGGCTCGCGCCAGACACGAATCTAAAATTTCCCGAGCGCTTGCTTCTTTAGCTCGGAGTTTTTCCAGCGCTTGACTGATAGTCAGCTCACAAAGATTCATGATTCTCCAGGAAAACCGGCGGCACTTGAGCCAGATCATTCTCCCGCCCCGGCAGATCAGCTAGCAAAATTTCGCGCGTCTGGTCAGAACAGCCCGCGACGACATCATCACGGGTTATATTTTTCAAATCAAAAACATGAGCCATCGGCTGAACCCGGCTCGTGTCCACGGCTTGCAATTTGGCCATATATTCCAAGATCGAAGAAAGTTGATCTCGAAAAACCGTCTTTTCTTTCTCGGTCAAATGTAGACGCGCCAATCGAGCAATGTGTCCCACTTCTTCCTGATTTAATTTCATAGAGGCCATCTCAAAACTAATTTTCGCGGCGAAATTGCAAGATTTCGAAGCGAAAAACAGGAAAAACGACGATGTTTATACGGAATATAAGCAGAGGAGCTTTTACTGTTTGAATTTAGTATAACACGATTGCCTCACTGGTCAACTCAATTCTCGGCCAGGAATAAAAAAAAAGAGTTTCCGATTCATTCTTGTCAAGATCGATTGATCAGCCGCTGAAACTCTTTTTCTTCAATTATCTTCAGACCAAGTTTTTTGGCCTTTTCATATTTGGAACCTGGTTCAGAACCAATGACCACATAATCAGTATCTCTTGAAACAGAACTCACTACCTCGCCGCCTAAACGACGGACTATTTCTTTGGCTTGATCGCGCGTTAGGTCCTCCAGTTCTCCGGTAAAAACAAAGGACCGACCAACCAAGGGGCGATGACGCGGCAAGCGAATGATTCTCACCTTGACCCCCGCGGCCAAAAGATCATCAAGCAATTTTTGATTTTGTTTCTCGGCCAGCCACTGGGCAATGCTCGCCGCCACCACCTTGCCAATGCCGGAAATTTTATCCAATTCCTCTTGTCGAGCGTGTCGAAATTTGTCCAGCCGGCCAAAGTATTCGGCCAAATCAGCCGCTGTTTCTTCGCCGACATGCTGAATCCCCAGGCTATAAATGAATCGAGCCAAAGACACCTCGCGAGCTTGGTCAATCGCCGCGATCAGATTCTCGGCTGATTTTTCACCCCAACGTTCTAAATCAACCAACTGACTCTTTTCCAACTTAAAAATATCAGCCGGCGTGGAAATCAATCCCTGACCCATCAATTGCCGCACCACCTTTTCGCCTAAACCATCAATCCCCAGAGCCTTTTTGGAAACAAAATGAATGATTCGTTCAGTATGTTTGGCCGGACAATCTTGATCAGGACAAGTAATCGCCACTTCGCCCTCGCGCCGTCTGACCCTCGAGCCGCAGACTGGACATTGAGTTGGGGCAAGAATTATTTTGGCGTCCCTTCTTCGCAGCCGCGGCAAGACCTGGATGATTTTCGGAATCACATCTCCGGCCCTTTCCAGAATCACGGTATCCCCAATTTTTAAATCCAGTCGTTTGATTTCATCTTGATTATGAAGCGTGGCATGCCGCACCATCGTGCCGCCGACATTCAC
>CAZHKL010000054.1:0-4085 GCA_964532695.1 uncultured Gammaproteobacteria bacterium
CGATGTTTATACGGAGTATAAGCGGAGGAGTTTTTACCGTTTTGTAGCCGAAAGATTGTAATTGCAGCCGAAAAGGAGTTTTGAGATGACCTCATTATAACTAAATAAAAGGCAATTGGCTAGACAAAAATGATTTTTGTGCTAAAATAAAAAAGTATGCCTCAAGTCATCTCTCCAAAATCAAAAAGAATTCATCAAGCCTACGAACAACTGCGACAAAAACTGGCCGAGATTAGAAATCAAACCCACTACCTCGTCAGCCGCGCGGTTCGCGAGGTTGATGAAAAATGCGCGGAAAAAATCCGCGCCCAAATTAAGAATTGGCCAAAATAATTATGATCCTGCCTAGCCGCGATTTTGAATCCGAGCCCATCCCTCCGCCTTCGCCTGAACTGGAAGCGGAAATCATTCCCCCTGGCCAGCCGGAAGCCGAGGGGCCAGCCCTTGAATTAACCGACCAGGATATTCAAGCTTTAAATACTCAAGCGCGCCAAGAAACCCAAACCGCCACCCAAGAAATTAAAAATGCTGACGCCTGGACTAAAGAATACGCGACTAAAAACAAGGAGATCTTAAGTCCGGAGATTGCCTCTCAACTGGCCGCTCTTGAAGCCCAAGCCCAAACCGAGCTCGCGGCCTTTCAGGAAGAAACCTCGGGTCAGCGCGAAATTGAAACCGCTATTAGTGAAACCCTGGCCGAATTTGCCCAGCGCGACGAAGCTGAAGCTGAAGCTGAACTAGATTTTTTTATTAACCAAGCCCAAGCCGAGGTTCGAGGCCTTGAGGAGATCCAGGGGGCGATTGATGCCGGGGTGGCGCTTTATGAATCAGAAAGACTTGATCAAGTCAAGCAAGCGATTGAGACGGGTGTCAAATCTCCTGACCTGGCCGCGGCCATAAATCAAGTAGACCAAATCACTGCCAAAGACGCGGCTCAAATGGCCCTTGACCAGGTCCAAACTAAAGCCGCGAGCGCGGATAAAAGGAAAGAAGTCATTGACCAAGCCGTCTCGCGCGGCGATCGCCAAGAATTAGAAGATATTTTATTGCTTCTGAATGAGGCCTGGGATAATGGTGTTCAAGAATTGACCGCTCAAGCCCCGACCAAAGAAGAACGAAAACTTTATCGCCAAGCCTTGTCCGGACGGGCAGAAATAACCCAACCCCCAACCGAGTTAGATTTAATTTTAAAAGACATCTGGCGTCTTCGCCAAGAACTCGTCAAACTCAAAGCTGGACCGGCGCCGGAAGCTCAAAAGACCCCAATCAAAACAGAGATCCCTCCCCTGCCCCTTGGCGCGCCCCAAGAAAAAATGAGCGAGGAAGAATTTGAAGTCAGCCCCATTGTTGGAGGCAAAAAAATAACCCTTGAGACCCAAACCACTGAACTGCCCACTCGGGAATTTTCTCCGGCCAGCGCGGCCACCATTGAGTCGCTGACCACGGAAATCCCAACCATCGAGAGGCCGCTCAAAACCAAAGAAATTTCTCCGACCTCAAGAGCCGAGACAATAGAACCAGAGAGAAAACTTTCACCTTTTCTTCAGGTCCTGCAGGATGAAATTTTCAATCGCGCGGCTGATCGTCTCAATCGAATTGATCTGATCATCAAGACGGCCAAACCCGAAGAAAAACCCAGACTCGAGACCCAACGTCGACTGATTATTGAACAGGGTCGGGCCGCCAATCTTGGTCAGTTGCCCGAAACAGCGATCAGAAGAAAAAAGCAGACCCTCGAACTCCAAAAAAGAGCGATTGAAAATGAACTTTCTGCCGCGGGCCAGAGGCCGGAACGGATGCTGGAATTGAAAAAAGCCGGGATTAAACTTGAGGGCCAGCTTCAAGAACTTAATTCTTATTTTCAGGCTCGCGCCCCCGAACAAAAATCAATCAAAAAAATGACTCTGGAGGAAGCCAGAGAAGAATCAGCCAAACTTCAGGCTGAAATGCGCTATCTTAAATCAATAATCGGGCAAGGCGGGAATCTCACTCCCGAACAAGAAAAACGATTAGACCAGGTGATTGACCGTCAGACCGATCTTCTAATTCAATTCTGGGTTGAGTTTCGCCAACCAGAAGAAAGGGCAGCCCGTCAAGAAATGACTTCAAAAGAATTTGATCGCTGGGTCGCCGAAGAGAAGACAAAAAAAAATCCGCCTCAAGAAAATACCCGCCCGGCTTAAATCTCAAGCTCTTCTTCAATCGCCAAGAGGCGATTGTATTTGCTCGATCGTTCGGATCGGGCCACACTGCCGGCTTTAAGACCATCGGCCCTGACCGCCACGGCCAAATCAGCAATGGTCGAGTCGCAGGTCTCGCCCGAACGATGAGAAATAATCACCGCGTAGCGATGTTTTTTAGCTAAGGAAATCGTCTCCCAGGTTTCAGAAAGAGTGCCGATCTGATTGGGTTTGACCAGAACCGCATTAGCCGCGCCCAGTTTAATCCCCTTTTGCAGACGCTCGGGGTTAGTCACAAAAAGATCATCCCCCACCAGCCAGGGCTTGAACCTTGATCCCTGACATCTGATCTCTGATATTTTTTTAGTAAGGTCCACCCAATTTGACCAATCATCTTCAGCCAATGGATCTTCAATTGAAATCAAGGGATATTTTCGAAACCAACCCAGAAACTGCTGACCAAACTCCGCGGCCAGAAATCGCTTCCGATCAGTCGGCCAGACATATTGTTTTTTCTGGGGATCATAAATTTCGCTGGCCGCCGCGTCCAAACCCAAGGCCACCTCTTGACCAGGCTGATAACCAGCCTTCTGAATCGCGGCCGCAAAAAGTTTTAAGGCCCTTTCATTTGAACCCAATCGCGGGGCATAACCCCCCTCATTGCCCAGATTAGTGTTCAATTTTTGTGATTGCAGAATTTGACCCAAGGCAACAAAAATTTCCGCTCCCCAGCGCACCTGCTCGCGCATTTTCCTGGCGCCAATCGGCAGAACCATTACCTCTTGAAGATTAAGATCAGTATCCGCGTGCAAACCGCCATTCATCAAATTCATCATCACCCTAGGCATGGGGAAATTGGTCCCTGGGATCTGGAAGACTTGGCGAAGATAGCGATAAAGCGGCAAACCAAGACCTCGAGCCGCGGCATGAGCCGCGGCCAAGGAAACGGCTAAAATCGCGTTCGCGCCCAGCCGACTTTTGCGAGCCGTGCCGTCTAGGCGAATCATTTTTTGATCAATCTCTAATTGACGATCAGCCTCCAGACCAACCAGCGATTTAGCAATCAAACCATTAACCCGACCGCAGGCCTTAAGCACCCCCTTGCCCCCGTACCGTTTTTTGTCATTATCGCGCAATTCTTTCGCTTCATGAGAGCCAGTTGAGGCTCCGGAAGGCACGGCCGCCACACCCACTGTTCCATCGCGAAGCCAGACGGAAACCTCCAGGGTGGGATTACCCCGCGAATCTAAAATCTCATGGGCGTGAATTTTTTTAATCCTTAAAGACATAAATCCAGGTTCTAAACTTTCAAAACCTCGAGGCCGGGCAACTTTTTACCCGCCAGGTATTCTAACATAGCTCCGCCGCCAGTGGAAATAAAACCAAGCCTGGCCTGACCAGGCAGACGGGAAACAAGAGGCAGGGTGTCTCCTCCGCCGACCACGACCCAGGCGCCTCGGCGCGCCTGGCCTAAAATCTGTTGAAGTACGGCCAAGGTGCCGCGGGCAAAACGGGATTTTTCCACCACGCCCAATGGCCCGTTCCAAACAATGGTTCGCGCCTGGTCTAGATGACGGCCAAAAAGACGAACAGTTTTAGGGCCAATATCCTTAACCCTTCCCTTTTCCCGCCTCGAGTCAAT
This sequence comes from uncultured Gammaproteobacteria bacterium, assembly GCA_964532695.1. Classification (GTDB taxonomy): domain Bacteria; phylum Patescibacteriota; class Patescibacteriia; order CAZHKL01; family CAZHKL01; genus CAZHKL01. The sequence continues at coordinate 3,823 of CAZHKL010000054.1, forward strand.
CGGCAAAATAATCTTCGCGCTCCGAACTAACCGGGGATAATGTTTGACAATTTCCAAGGCAATCGCTCCGCCGACTAAAATCTTGTCGGCTCGGCGTGCGAGATTCATTATCACGGGCACTTTTGTTTTTGCCTTCAGCCCGCCCAGCACCACCACCAACGGCAATCGCGGCCTGGTCAACAGACGAGAAAGATTTTTAACCTCATTGATCAGCAAAAACCCGGCGTAACTGGGCAAAAATTTGGTGATGGCCACCACTGAAG
>CAZHKL010000055.1:0-4030 GCA_964532695.1 uncultured Gammaproteobacteria bacterium
TGACAGCCTCATCCTGACCAATCACCCGCTCATGCAGCCTTTCCTCCAGACGCAAAAGCTTTTCTGATTCTTCGGCCGTCACTTCGGTGACGGGAATCCGCGTCTTTTCCGAAACAATCGCGGCCACATCTTGAGTTGAAATCAACTGCCGCTCCCCGCGCTTTGTGCGCACCATTTGAGCCGTTTCTTTGATAATTTCCAAAGCCTTTTCCGGCAAATACCGTTCATGGATATAACGAGCCGAAAGTTTGACGGCCGCGGCCAAGGCATCATAAGTAAAAAAAACTTTTTGTTCATATTCAATGGCTCCAGCCTTGGTCTCAAGAACGCGGATCGCGGTATTTTCTTCCATTTCCTCGAGACGCAAAACCTCAAGACTCTGTCCCAGGGTCGCCCGTTCAATCAATTTCGTATATTCAGCCGGCGTGCTCGTGGCCAAACAAAGAAAATAACCCTTACCGAGTTCATTGGCAAAAGCGTCAGAAAGATCAATCCCCTCGCCCAAGGAAACACCAACCATCTCATGAAGATTAGGAACGACTAAGATGATATTCCCGGCCCGAGCCACCTCATTGGAAATCGCCAGAAGACGGGCCTGGGCTTGGGCCGGGGTCACGCCGCTGACGAGTTGAGGAATAGAAAGAACCGCCAGCCGCTTATCAAAAAGAATCCGCGGCACTTCTTCCTCAATCATTCGCGCGGCCAGTCCCTCAATCAACGCGCCCTTTCCCGTGCCTGGTTCACCAACCAAAATCACGCTCTTGCCCCCTCCCTCAAAGACACGATAAATAGCCGCCAGCTCTTTTTCTCGATTCACGAGCGGGGACAGATAACCGCGGCTGCCCAAGGCGGTCAGATCATCGCTGACCGCATCCAAGCGAGGAGTGGTTTGAGCGGTCATAGCCCGATTCATCGCCCCCTTGGGCCGCAAACGAGCCGCGCGTCTGAATTTTGAGTATTGTTCCCGCAGTAATTCATTGATCCGCAACCAAGCCACAACATTGGCAAATTCATCCTCGGTCACCCCCAGTCCATAAAGAATCTCTCGAACCGCGGCATCCTGACTGATCGCCGCGGCCAAGAGCTCAAGCGGCCCAACCGAACCGCGGCGATGGAGATAGGCTCCCCGATAAGCCTCAAAAAAAGTTTCCCAAATCTTTGGGTCAATCACTGGCGGAATCGCTTGAGAGGCCAGGGTCTGCTTATCCAGGAGCCGTTTGAGTGATTCTTCAAAACGATCCCTAGTGATCCCGAGACGACCAAACAAAACCTTAATCTCGGGACTGGATAAAGAAACGAAAATCAAATGAAGAGGCGAGAGATGGGCGTGTTTTGATTTCTCGGCCAGGAGATAGGCGCGGCGCGCCATCTCCAGAGCGGTCAGGGTATAGGCTTGAGAGATGTCGCGAAAATTTTTTCGCGGGCCGCTTCGCGCTTCTTCCGGGGAAACTGGATTCAAATTTGGTTCAACCGCTTCAGTCTGATAAGGCCGATGTAAAACTGATTGAACGAGAAGCGAGGCGCGGATCAAACGACTGACCAGATAAAGCAGGGTCAAAAAACCCAGCCAGAAAAAAAGGATGATCGGATGAGGGGTGCGCCAAAAAACCAAATCAAGGGCCGCCTCGAGCCGTGTTTCAAAACCAAGATACCAAAAAAAAGTCAATCCCGCGGCGGCCGTAAAAAGAGTCAACAAAAGATTAATCGCCGTTCGAGATGTCTGCCGCACTCGATCGAGAGCTAATTCAAAATGATCCAAGGTTCGGCCCCAGTAAAGATAAAAGTTGTCCAGGCGCGCCAAAACTGGAAAACCGCGGCAGGAGGCGCAATTCTTCCGGCCAACCAAGCCTGAACCTTGACAGGTTGAACAAATGGCAATCATGGTTGGGTCAATAAGCCTCTCAATTGGAACAAAACTCCCCAGACCACGATCAGGGGCAGGATGAGCCAAAGAAGAGCCAAGAATAAAAGCCAGACCAAATAACCAAGAAACAAAATCAGCTTGGCGAAAAGAAGCGCCAAACGGATGAAGAAACTAATAATTTTGGAAACCAAATCATATTGACCGTACATTGGTTTACCCAGATTGCTGATCCAAAAACCCAAACCTATCCGATGTTCAAAACCAATCAAACGAGCGCGCAAACGATCAAGAAAATAAATAAAACCGCGCCCATACCACCAAAGAGGCGCGTAAAGGACATCCCCGATCAATTCGCCAAAAACATATTTAATCACGCTGATCCCGGCTCGACCGGACATATTGACTCTAGTATACCAAAATTAAAGATTTCCGGCACTAATCGCCTCTCGCAGTCGGCGCATCAATTCAAAATAAAAGGTCAGATTATGAATCGTGGCCAAACGTCCGCCTAATGGTTCGGCAATGGCAAAAAGATGACGGAGATAAGCCCGACTATAATGCCGACAAGCCAGACACGGACAGGTCGGATCAAGCGGAGCGAAATCAGTCCGATGACATTCATTGGTCAGATGAATTATTTCGTAAAATCCGCCCTTCTCTAATTCGCGCGGGTCAGAAAAGGGATCAAGCCATTTATAAATTGAACCATGGCGGCCGTTGCGCGTGGGCAAGACGCAATCAAACAAATCCATTCCTCGACGCGCATATTCCGCCAATTCCTCCGGCCGTCCGCCGCCCATAAAATAACGCGGCGCCGAACGAGGAATAATTTGATCAAACTGGGTCACGAGCGCGTAGGTTTCTGATCGCGGCTCGTCAAATGAAAGACCGCCCAGGGCATAACCATCAAAACCAATTTCCAGCAGGGTCTGGGCTGACTTTTCGCGCAGATCAGTAAAGGTTGAACCCTGGGCAATGCCAAAAATCAAACCCTGACCGCCCTGGGTTTGATAATAATTCTTAGAACGTCGAGCCCATCGTCCAGTCAACTCGAGCGACTGCCGGGCCGCTTGATGAGTGATGGGATAAGGAGGGCATTCATCCAGCGCCATGACCACATCGCTGTTTAACACCTGTTGTATTTCCATTGATTTTTCCGGCGAAAGCAAATGCTCTGAACCATCAAGCGGCGAACGAAATCTCACCCCTTCTTCGGAAAGTTCCCGCCAAGGGGCCAAACTAAATACCTGATAACCGCCGGAATCAGTCAAGATCGGTCGAGGCCAATTCATAAATTGATGAAGACCGCCAGCCGATCTGATGATTTCCGCTCCTGGCCGCAGCATTAAATGATAGGTATTGCTCAAAATCATTGAAGCGCCCAAACCAGCGAGTTCATCAGTCCCGACTAATTTCATTGTTCCAACCGTGGCAATAGGCATAAAGCAAGGGGTCTCAATCTGGCCGTGGTTAGTTGATAAAAGACCGGTTCTCGCCCTGGAGCGGGTTGAAAATTTTAAAACTTGAAAACCCATATCCAGATCATCCTAGCATGATGATCTAAAATTAACCAAACTAAAAATCCCCTCTTCGGGGAGTCAATCGTTCTCGTGACGAGTGATTTTATTTTAAGGCCACAGCCGGGGCGGCGGCCTCAATGTATTTTAAGGAAGCCACGGGCAGGAATGGTTGACCGGCCAGCCGGGACTCCAGATAAGGCATTGATCGGCGCGAGGTGAGTTCCAATTCTATCTTTTGGTTTTGCAAACGGATCTCCTCAATATACTGTTCCAACTCCCGAATGCGATAACCCTTGATCGCGGTGTCATTGACCGCCAAAAGATAAAGACCGCCAAAAATGGCAAAAAACGCCAGAATCAAGAAACGTCCCCAGGCGCGCGGGCGGCCATAGCGCCAGGTCACCGCTGGGTCATAAATCGCTCGTAATCCTAAACTGGCAGTATATTTGGTCATAATTTTTCCGCGGCCCGGAGTTTAGCGCTCCGGGCCCGCGGATTGCTTGCGACTTCCTCCTCGCCAGCTTGAATCGGTTTTTTCGCGAGCAGACAGAGGGTCTGACCGGCCTGTTCGCGAAAAAACCTTTTCACGATTCGATCCTCCAAAGAATGAAAAGAGATCACGATTAATCGTCCCCCGCGGCGCAAA
>CAZHKL010000056.1:0-3999 GCA_964532695.1 uncultured Gammaproteobacteria bacterium
ATCCTTAGGCGGATCCTGTCCATGTTTTCCAAAGGCTTCAAATTGTGATTTTTCAGGATTATTCATAATTCAGAATTCAGATTTTGACCTATCTTTGATCTTAAGATCAAACAAAGCATTCTTGGCCCACTGGACAGGACTTCTCGGATCCCAAAAAAGGTCTTCTCTGATTTGTTTTGATAATATCTTTCGAATTTATTGTGATAAATAAACTTTCTATAGAGGTTAAAGTTTTTCTAATGAGTCAATCATAACTCATTGTAATAAATTTTTCAAGAAAGGGGGTCAAAGGGGGTCAAATGGGTTTCTCGTTGATTCGAGTTGCTCAAACCTTCCCCGCCAAACCTGCCAGATCATAGCATCAGTCATCCGTTCCACCGGCACCCAGTCATCAGTCAGGATCCTTATTTTCGGATCATAGACCAGGGATTGGACTTTTTCAGTCAGTGACTGGGCAAAAATCTCATAAGATTTTTCCGCATACGAACGGATGAATTTAGAAAAATCAAGCGGTTGCTCTGCGGCAATAATCAGATAATTCCAATTCCTCACCGGCAGACGATAGACAAAGGGATAAGTAAAAGCCAGGGTATTGCCCAAATGCTGAAGAAGACGAGAATCTTCACTCGGAGCATTGACATTGATCGCCAAGACTCCACCCGGCGTCAGATGCTCACTGGCCAGGGCAAAGAACTCTTGAGTGGCCAAATGATAGGGAATATAAAGCTGATGGGAGTAAGCATCAATAATTATAACATCATACTGATCACGAGAGATTTGGAGAAAATTGCGGCCATCCATCACCTGAACCTTGAGATTCTCTTCTGGCAATTCGAAATAATCGCGCCCCAGCTTAATGATTGCCCGATCAATCTCCACACCGACTAAAGAAAGAGAGGGGTCAGAACCAAAGAGTTTTTGCATGCTCCGGGCAATCGTACCCGCGGCCAAACCAATAATCAAGACCTGTTTTTCTTTGGTCAAGGTTGGCAGGAGAGCCATCGCGTCCCAATACTGACCGCCATTCCAAGTCTCTTCTTTGCGCCAAACTGATTGGACTCCCCCACCCTCGTTATAAACCAAAGATCGTCCAAAATCATTGCCAATGACTTGAACATACTGATAAGGCGATTCAATTTCCCGGATTAAATTAGGCTGGGATTTTAAAGCCGGATTAACCGCGCCCAAGGGTAATCCAAGAAAAGGCAAAACAGCAAAATAACGACGCGGCAGGAGTCCAACTAGAGCAACGAGGACTAAAAGACTGGCCAAAAAGAGGATAGTCAATTTAGTGCCAAGAATTGGAATAAAAATCAAAGCCGGCAAAAAAGTGCCAAGAATGCTTCCCAGGGTTGAGATAGCAAAAATTCGACCGGAAACATTGCCTAAATCTTGGCGGTCGCGAGAAACAATCTTAATCAAGTAGGGACTAGTCATCCCCAAGAGCATAATCGGCACAAAAAAAAGTAGGACCATGAGCAGAAATGATCCTGAAAGCATAAACCAAGAAGCTGAACTAACCGTTGTAAAATCAAAAGCCGCCAGTGAAGCCAACGGCTGAATCAAAAAAGGGATCCCGGCCAGCAGAACGCCGGCCAGCAGGATAATTACGAAAAGAGCGCGCCAAGTGGAATGATGTTCAGAAAGTCGGCCACCAAGATAATAGCCCAAAGAAAGCGCGGCCAAAATCACTCCAATCACATTGGTCCAAACAAAAAGCGAGGTCCCAAAATATGGAGCGATGAGACGCGCCGCGGAAAGTTCAATCCCCATCACCGCTAATCCTGAAAAAAAAGCCACTAGATAGACCGAAATCATATCCATTATCTCCGGGATAATTATTTTCCACTCTCGATCGGGCCAAAGCCGCGAAGTTCGTTCAACAATTCCACGATCTTCTCCGGATTTTTCCGGCCGCGCAATTCAAGCCTGGCCGCGCCGCCGGCCGCTTCGATCTTAATCGTTCCGTAATGAAAAATCGTGGGAAAAAAACCGCGAATCCGATAAGAAACATCCTGAATTTGGGAAGGTTGACCGCCATAATCCGCAGACCTGAATTTTTTGATGCGACAATTCCGAAACCAAGCGATCAAAAAAACCGCGCTGATCAATGTCCACGGCTCGGCGGTCAGTCACCACAAACACATTAAAATACCAAAGGATCAACTGCCGCGCCCCATAAAACCCGGCCCCCAGCAGCCAAAGCAGAAAAATAATCAAACCAATCAGACCGCGCGAGGCCAAGGGCGTCAGCAAAAAGAAAGGTAAAATGATCAAAATAAAAAACAAAATGATTGAACCGATCTTGGTTAGGCCATAAATCCGATAAACCGCAATAATTCGTTCATCGGGTTTCTGTTGAATAAGTCTAACGAGATTCATAAAGTCTTTGACCAATCGCTTTTCTGGCTTCTTCCCGTTCGTCCCAAGGTATTTTTTTACGATTCTTAACCATAATCGCTTGTTCCGCGCCCTTGCCGGTCAACAGAACCAAATCCCCAACCGCGGCCAATGAAACCGCGCGGCGAATCGCTTCTCGACGATCAAGAATTAGGAAAAGATCTTGACCATCGCGCTTGCCGACTCGACGCGCCCCGGCCGCGACCTGTTCAATAATTAGCCCTGGATCTTCATCATACGGATCCTCATTAGTGACAATCACCAGGTCAGCATTCCGGCCGGCTAATTCTCCTAAAATCGGCCGCCGACTTTTATCTCGACCTCCGCCGGCTGATCCTAATAAATGAATTATACGCTGTTTAGGGATGAGCTTCAAAAAATCATAGAGCGCGCTCATTGATTGGGGCTGCGGCGCATAATCAATCAGGACAGTAAAATTTTGACCCTGATCAATAAATTCCATTCGGCCGGGAATCCCCTCAATCTGACCAAGAGCGTCGCGAATCTGTTCGAGCGGCAGACCGAAAGCCCGACCAACCGCCAGGGCTGCTAGGGCATTGGTCACATTCCAACGGCCCAAGAGTTTGATTTTAAAAGACCCGCCGCCCGCCTCAAACCGACTCCCCCTTGCCGTCACCTCAATCTTTTCGGCCCGTAAAATTTGATCAACCCCAACCAAGGTCGTTCCCCGAGTGGTAAAACCGATCTTTTGATCCGCTCCAAACCCCAGAAAATAATCCGCCTTTTCATCATCAAGATTGACCACGCTCACTTTAGGAATCTCTATCTCTTCGATTTTTTTGCGCGCCTGACGCGTCAAGTGACGAAAGAGCTCGGCCTTGGCGGCCTGGTAATTTTCAAAGCCGCCGTGCGCCTCCAGATGTTCGGGGGTTAAATTTAAAAAAACCGCCACATCAAAATTTATACCCTGATGGCGAAACTGCGCCAAACCTTCGGAAGAAACCTCAATCACCGCGTAACGACAGCCGGCGCGAACCATCTGGTGCAAAAGTTTCTGCAAAGACAAACGGCCGAGCATGGTCATTTTTCGATCATTCAACCATTCGCGCTCCGCAATCTTAAAACGCACGGTCGAGGTAAAACCAACGCGAACTCCCAAGGATTCAAACAAACGAGCCACGAGTTCCACGGTCGTTGATTTTCCATTAGTGCCCGTCACTCCAATCACCACCATTTTCCGAGAGGGATACTGATACCAAAAAGCCGCCAAGCGCGCCATAATTTTATGATAAAACCGCAGCCAGGATTTGGGCATCAACTTGCGAATAAGGGTGATCATAGATGTTGGATTTCTTTTCTAAACTTTTCACCTCGATCAAACTCATTTTTGAAAAGGCCAAAACTAGCGCTGCCTGGAGAAAGAAGAATAAAATCGCCAGACTCGGCAATCTTTCGGGCCTGATGAACCGCGGCCCGCATTGATTGAACCTCAAACATCTGACCCTTGAACTTGTTTCTTTGACATTGATTGACTAATTTTGCCGTGGCTGAACCAGGTAAAAAAATCAGAGCCCGACAATTCTTTTTTATTTCCCGCGCCAAATCGCCAAAACGGAGTTTTTTATCCGACCCCCCAGC
>CAZHKL010000057.1:0-3868 GCA_964532695.1 uncultured Gammaproteobacteria bacterium
CAGCCGGGCAGTCTTTTTCGCCTGCGCGGCAAGGGTGTGCCCTATGCTCGCCGAACTGGCCGCGGCGATCAGATTGTGGAAATCACTGTTGAGGTGCCAACCAAACTTTCCAAAAAACAAAAACAAATACTTGAGGAGTTTGATAACTGATTTTCACGATCGTGAAAATTCAATTTTTCTATGCAGAAGTTGAATTTTTGGTTTTAATTGAAAAGATTTACTGCGGTCAGCCTGGTCTGCCGCGGAGTGAAGTTGGATTTACTGTTTTTACGCTTTTGGCCAATCCATGATATACTAAAAAAGCGGATTTATGCACATTTAAGGAGGATATGAATCAATTTGTCCGGGCCCTGCAGTCGCTCAATTTTTCCAATCCGAGTTGGGATCTTTTCATCTTGATTTTTTTTGTTGTTGTCTCTCTGCTTTATGGTTTGACTTTGGGCCGGGATCGGATCGTGGTTGTTTTGGTCTCGATTTATATGGCCTTGGCCGTGGTTCAAAACGCGCCCTTTTTGAAAAATTTTACCGCCACCGTGACGATCAATCAGTATTTTGCTTTTCAGGTGAGTGTTTTTTTGGGTCTTTTTCTTTTGCTTTTCTTTCTCCTCTCGCACAGCGGTTTGGTGAAAATTCTTTCGCCGGCTGAACACGGCACTTGGTGGCAAGTGATGCTTTTTTCTTTTCTTCATGTCGGACTTTTGATTTCCGTAACCCTTTCTTTTCTGCCCGAGACGGCGCGCGCTCATTTGGCGCCGATCACTCGTTCGATTTTTGTGACCGAAACCGCGCGTTTTTTGTGGATTCTAACGCCGATTTTAATCATGGCCCTGATTAAGGGAGAGAAAAAATCTTAATTTTGATGCCGGCGGAATCACGATCTTATCGTTATCAGGAGTTCCTCACCCAGAAACGTGAGGAAGTTTTTTCATTGTTGGGAACGGGGGAGGGCGGATTGACAATGACCGAAGTCAAACTGCGCCAGGCTCAAGACGGAGATAATCGTCTGCCTAAACCGCGTCATTCGGGTTTGCTTCTTTTTATCCGTCAGTTTAGAAATCCTTTTATTTATCTTTTAATTTTTGCCGCGGCCGTGGCCGTCATCGTGGGCGAGGGAATTGACGCCCTAACGATTTTAGTTGTTTTGCTGGTTGGCGGCTTCTTGGGTTTTATTCAAGAACATCGAGCCGAGCGGGCCATTGGCAAACTCGAGTCCCTTCTCACTCCCCAGACCAAGGTTTGGCGCGAAGGACAGTTGGTTCGTCTCTCGGTTTATGAGTTGGTGCGTGGCGATTTAGTGATCATTGAGGCGGGTGATATTGCCCCGGCTGATTTGCGGCTGATTGAGACCCAGAATCTGGTGGTTGATGAATCAGTCTTGACAGGCGAGTCAGAGGACCGCCCGAAAGACGCGATCCCGTTTGATCGGGTGATCGAAGAACTTTATCAGGCCGCGAACATTATTTTTTCCGGCACGCGGGTGCGGGTTGGCCGTGGTTTGGGTTTGGTGGTGGCGACGGGCCAAGAAACAGTCCTGGGTCGAATTGCTCATCGCTTGGGTCAGATTGAACGGAAAAGCGGTTTTGAAGAATATTTGACTAATTTTTCCCGGGTGATGATGAAAATCGTAGTCGTGACGATTTTTGTCTTGATTATTTCTCATCTTTTTTTGGACGGGGAGAATAATTTAGTGAGTATCGTTTTATTCGCCTTAGCCTTGGCGGTTTCCGTAGTGCCCGAGGCCTTGCCTGTGGTCACGACCGTGGCCTTGGCTAACGGAGCGACTCATTTGGCTCGGCGAGAAAGGGTCATTGTTCGCCGACTTTCCGCGCTTGAGGATTTAGGCAGTCTGGATGTGCTTTGTGTGGATAAAACCGGCACGATCACTGAAAACAAGTTAGTAGTGTCAGAAATTAAGGCTCAAGATCAAAAAAAATTTTTAGCGACAATTCTGACCGAAGCCAGATGGTTGACCGCCCGGACGCCGGGCGGGGCCAGCGGTCTCAATGCTTTTGACCAGGCCCTGCTCTTGGTCGAAAAAAAATCAAATCCCATCTCCTCAAGTGGTTCGAAGATAATTTGGGATCAACCCTTTGATTCGGGTCATCGTTTTTCCGCGGTGGTCGAGGAAAAAGAAGGGAAGCGACGATTGATTGTTCGCGGCGCGCTGGAAGAGGTCTTGCGTTGTTCCGATGTTGATGATCAAGAAAGAGAATATTTTGAAAAATCAGCTCGACTGGAGGGCGAGGAGGGAAAAAGAATTTTTTCCTTGGCCACCCGCCAACTGATCTCGAATGAAATTTTAAATCAAGAAATAGTCAAGGATTTATTTTTTGAGGGTTATGTCAGTTTTGTTGATCCCTTAAAACCAACCGCGGTTTCAGCTCTGGATCAGGCAAAAGAATTGGGGGTTGAGGTGCGGATTTTAACTGGCGATAGTCCGGCCGTGGCGGCCGCGGTGGCTCGAGAAGTTGGCTTGGTCAGAGAAAAAGAAGAGGTGATCACAGGCGAGAGATTGCGAGCCTTGGGGATCAATGAACGTGAAGAAGTGATTAAAAAAACCAAGGTTTTTGCTCGTGTTTCTCCGGAAGAAAAATTTTTGATTATTCAGACCCTGCAAAAGGATCACCGAGTGGGATTTTTAGGCGAGGGGGTGAATGACGCCCTCGCCCTGGAGCTGGCGAACGTGGCCTTAGTGGTGGATCGAGCGGCTGATGTGGCCCGAGAATCAGCCGACGCGGTGCTCCTCGAACATGATCTGCGGGCGATCATCGGCGCCATTGCTCACGGACGACGAATTTTTGAAAATGTGCAGAAATATATCAAATACACCATGATCGGCAATTTCGGCAATTTTTTTGCCTTGGCCGGGGTTTCTTTTTTTCTGCCTTTCCTGCCGCTCCTGCCGGTTCAGATTCTTTTAACTAATCTTTTGACTGATTTGCCGCTGATGGCGGTTTCCGTGGATCGGGTCGGGGTCCGAGATATTCGCTGGCCGCGTCAATTTTTGATTCGCCCTCTAATTTTTGCGTCCCTGATCCTAGGTTTGACCAGCGCCTTTTTTGATTTTCTATTTTTTGGTATTTTTTGGCAAACGCCGGCCCCGCTCTTTCGCACCCTTTGGTTCGTCTTTTCCGTTTTGACTGAACTTTTGATGATCTTTTCTCTTCGTCTGCGCGGCCCTCTCTGGCAAGGACCGCGGCCTGGTCTTCTGCTGGTTTTTTCCGCCCTGGGAGCTGGGCTCTTGACTATGGCCTTACCTTATTTAGGATCAATCAGCCGGCTTTTCTATTTTGTTTCACCCTCTGTCCAGTATCTGGGTTTGACCATTCTTCTGGCCCTGTCTGGTCTGCTCGGTCTGGAAATCGTCAAGCTAAAAGTCGAAGCTAAACTTCAACCAGTATCAATGAAAATTGGCTAAATATGCTGAAATTATACAATACCTGGGGAAGAAAGATGGAAGAATTCCAGCCGCTTCGAGGCCGGACGGTGCGGATGTATACTTGTGGCCCAACGGTTTATGATTTTGCGCATTTGGGTAATTTGCGGTCATATATTTTTGCTGATGTTTTGCGTCGGACCTTGAACCTGAATCGTTATCGCGTCAAGTTAGTGATGAACATTACTGATGTTGGCCACTTGGTTGGCGAGGTAGACACAGGCGAGGAAAAATTGGAGTTGGCGGCCCGGCGCGAGGGCAAGAGCGCCTGGGAGATTGCTCGGTTTTATACCCAAGCCTTTTTGCGCGATCTTGAACATTTAAATATCAAACCGCCCGCGAAGATGCCGCGGGCCACCGACCATATCAAAGAACAGATTCGCCTGGTCCGTCGTCTCGAACGTCGCGGCTACACCTATCGGATCAGTGACG
>CAZHKL010000058.1:0-3561 GCA_964532695.1 uncultured Gammaproteobacteria bacterium
GGTTTGGGTTTAGGCATTGACCGGCTAACTATCCTCCTGACTAATTCTCATCACATCAAGGAAGTGATTTTATTTCCCACCCTGCGCCCAGAATAAATATGATTGACCTTAAACTCATTCGTGAAAAATCGAATTGGGTCGAGAAAAAAATCCAGAGCAAGGGAGTTAAAATTGATTTGTCAGAAATCTTGAAATTAGATCAAGCCCATCGAGTTGACCTTAAAAAACTCGAAGATCTTCAAGCCTTGAAAAATAAGGCGACCAAACAAATTGCCCAGGCCAACGTCCAGGATAAAAAAAAGATCATTGCTGATCTGCAGACCCTTGATCAGGATGTTGATCGATTAACCGCCCGAACCAAAGAATTGTCGGCTCAATTGGAAAATTTGCTCTATCAGATCCCTAATCTGCCGGCGGACGATGTCAAGATCGGTCGAGATGAAACGGAAAATGAAGAGATCAGAAAGGTCGGGGTCTGGGAAAAACAAAACTTTAAAATTAAGGATCATCTTAGCCTGGGCGAGGCCTTGGATGTTATTGACACCAAACGGGCGGCCAAGGCGGTTGGTTCTCGTTTTGGTTATCTGAAAAATGGGGGAGCCTTACTTGAGTTAGCCTTGGTTAATTATGCCTTCGAGATACTCCGACCGCATGGTTTCCAGCCAATCATTCCGCCGGTTCTTCTGCGGGCCGAGTCCTTGCGCGGCATGGGCTATCTCGAACATGGCGGCGAACAGGAAACCTATCACCTCTCGAAAGATGACCTCTACTTGATTGGCACGGCCGAACAGGCGATTGGGCCGATGCATGCTGATGAAATTTTTACTGAAGCCGAATTACCTTGTCGTTATGTTGGTTATTCTCCCTGTTTCCGGCGCGAGGCTGGCGCTTACGGCAAAGACACGCGAGGAATTTTTCGAGTTCATCAATTTGAAAAAGTAGAAATGTTTTCCTTCACCCGACCCGATCAATCTGACGGAGAGCAGGAATTTTTTCTGGCTTTAGAGGAAAAAATGATGCAAGGCTTGGGTTTGCCTTACCGGGTGGTTAAAATCTGCACGGGTGATCTAGGCGCGCCGGCGGCGCGAAAATACGACCTGGAGGTCTGGCTGCCTTCAGAAAATCGCTACCGAGAGACTCACTCTAATTCCAACACCACTGACTTCCAGGCCCGTCGTCTTAAAATTCGTTACCAAAGAAAAGGCGGTAAAAACGAATTCGTCCATACAGTCAACGGCACGGCCCTGGCGATTGGTCGAACCATCATCGCTATTCTGGAAAATTACCAACAAGCTGATGGTTCAGTGGTTATTCCCGAAGTCCTCCAGCCGTCAATACCTGGTCTGAAGAGATTAGAACGCCCCAATGGTCGGGATTATGTCTCAACATCCTCTTAAGACCTGGATTGAAATCTCTCGTCAAAAACTTGCGAGCAATGTCAATGCCTTTCGAAAATTATTAGGTCCCCAGACCCAGATGCTCGCCGTGGTCAAGGCTAATGCTTATGGACACGGCGCCAAAGAGATCACGCCGGTCGTTCTCAAATCCGGCGCCTCTTGGCTGGGCGTTGATTCAATTGATGAGGCGCTGGAGCTTTCTTGCCAACCCGAGGTCAAAAAAGAGACCTCGATTTTGATTTTGGGCTATACGTCGCTCGCCCGCCTGACCGAGGCGGTTCGTCATCATTTTCGTTTGATTGTTTATAACCCGGAAACGATTCGCGCCCTTGGAAAAATTACCAAACAGCTTGGTCTTTCCGCTCGAATCCATCTTAAGGCAGAGACCGGCACAGCTCGGCAAGGCGTCCTTTTTGAGGACATAATGGACCTGGTCAGACTGATTGGTTCTTATCCTGGTCTGATCCTTGAGGGGTTATCAACTCATTTTGCCAACATTGAAGATACAACTGACCATTCTTACGCCCAAATGCAGCTCTTGAAGTTTAGACGAATTTCAGCCGCGCTCGAAAACATTGGCTGCCGGGTGCCGATCCGTCACACGGCTTGCACGGCCGCGGCCATTCTCTTTCCCGAGACTCATTTTAACTTGGCTCGAATCGGGATTGGCCTTTATGGACTTTGGCCCTCGCGCGAAACACAAATCAGTGCGACCGCGCAGCGCTTAAAACTTAATTTACAACCAATTCTCACTTGGAAAACAATTATTGCGCAAGTCAAAAGAATCCCGCGCGGCCAGCCGGTCAGTTATGGCTTAACTGAACAGGTGAGTCGGGATTCAAAAATCGCTATTTTGCCAATTGGTTATCGAGATGGTTATGATCGAAAACTGTCAAGTGTCGGCGCTGTCCTTATTCGCGGTCAATCAGCCAAGATTTTGGGACGGGTCTGTATGAATATGACCGTCGTTGATGTGACTGATATTGCCGGTGCCCGATCAGAAGATGAGGTTGTCCTAATTGGTCGGCAGGGTAGGGGAGTGGTGACCGCCGAGGAGTTAGCCCGTAAAATTGGAACCATTAATTACGAAGTGGTGACGCGAATCAATCCCCTGATTCCGCGTCAACTAGTTTGATCTCCTCGTCTGGTTGGAGCCAGACCTCGATCCGTCGGCTTATGAATCAACGAGTCAAAAGGTCGCTTCTTTTTCTCCGCTCTCGTCGCAGAAATTTGCCTAATCCGTTTTACCCGCGTCAACTGCGCCGACGGCGGCCCTGGAAAAGAATTATTTGGTCTCTCATTCTGGTCTTGATGGTCGTCGCGGCTTTTGTTTTCGCTTCTCCCTTTTTTCTCGTTAAAAATATTTTTCTGGAAGGGATTTCCTCACTGAATGTTGAAGAAATCAAACAGGCTATTCAGACGGAATTAGGTGAACGTCCTTATCTATTTTTAGTTAAAGGTGAACCAATCTTAGCCGTTCTCGAAAAAAAATTTCCCATTGAATTTTTAAAAATCAAACGGCAGTGGCCCCAAACTCTTTTTTTTCTTATTAAAGAAAGGACCCCGGCCGCCGCCTGGCAGAGCGGGGGAGAGGTCTGGCTGATTGATCAGACTGGTTTTGTTTTAACCTTGCTGACGCCGCCAGAAGCGCCCAACCCGACCCTGCCTCTTTTTTTTGACGAGAGTGAGACCGAGGTCAAGGTAGGGGAGTCAATCCTGACCCAAAAAATTCTAGATCTGGCCAGCGCCTTGCGGGAAAAACTGGCCAGCCGTCATCATCTCGAGACAAAAATTTTTCGTTTAACTAATCCCGGAAGTTCTTCCCTGCGGGTTGAAATTACTGATGGTTGGTCGATTTATTTTGATTTAAACAGCAATCTTGATTCGCAGCTGACCAAACTCGAGGCCCTGCTCCGCGACACGCTCAATTGTCTTCAAACTAAAGATAAAACCTTAAAATGTAAAATTGAATATATTGATTTGCGTTTTGCCGACCGCGTCTATTTTAAGTAATTATCTGTTTAACTTCCCATTGACAATAGATCCATGGTCATTGAAAAATATTAAGAAATATGATAAATTTCATTCAAGAATCTAAACTCATCAATTCTATGCCAATTCAACTTAATTCTTTCTAACTTCTAACAGGGTATGAGAGGCCTAG
>CAZHKL010000059.1:0-3530 GCA_964532695.1 uncultured Gammaproteobacteria bacterium
GTCTTGGCCTGATCGCGATTAAGGCCGGCCAGGGTTTCCAGAGTTTTAAGCTGTTCTTCGCGAATTCTTTCGGTTTCGTTTTTAATTTCTTCGACTCGTTTGGCCTTGGCCAAAAGCTGCTGCTGTTTTTCTTGGAGATCAAGCAGTTTTTGGTCAAACATGGTCTCGCGGTCAAGGACCCGTTTTTCGAGTACGCGAAATTCGCGTCGCCGATTTTCTTCGTCGCGCTTGGCTTCTTCGATGATTTTTAAGGCCTTGTCTTTAGCTTCGAGGAGCAGGTCTTGTTGTTTGTTTTTTGCCTCCCCGATGAGTTTGACCGCCCTGGTTTCGGCCGAGGCTACATCGCGCGCCGCAATTGAAGTGCGGATAAAATAGCCGACGACCGTGCCCAGAGTTAGACCGACCAAGCCAAGGATAAGTTCGCTGTCCATAGGTCAAGCTGTCGAGAATCGGCAGAGGCCCATGAGGCGAGTAGAACCTTGGAGAAAGAGAAAAAAGTCATAAAGGAAAAGGACTGTTTCGATTCGACAATCACCCGAAGACATCCTGGATCTCGACAAATAAATTACAGATTCTTTTTTGAGCTTATCACGCGGGTCAAGAAGCTGTCAACGGGACAGAGATTTTGTTCGAAATTTTCTGCCTTGAGGCGGGCCAGAGGAATAGCTTCTTCAATTTGAAATGGCCCAATCGCGGTGCGGCGAAGTTCTTGAAGATAAGCGCCGCCGCCCAAGGTCTGTCCCAGATCATGAGCCAAGGCGCGCAGATAGGCGCCGGAAGAACAATGAACTTGAATTTTGAATTTTGCACCCTCGAACTCCAGGAGTTTGATTTGATAAATCATCATCCGGACTGGTTTTCGTTCAACCTCAATCCCGCGGCGGGCCAGCTCGTAGAGTTTTTGGCCGCGCACTTTTTTGGCTGAATACATCGGCGGTATTTGCTCCAGCGGACCAATAAATTGGTTGAGGGTTTGACGCACTTGATTCTCGGTTATCCCCAGCTTTTTCGGATCCGTGATTGTTTTGGTCAAGCGGCCGGTTCGATCATAAGTGTCACTGGTCGCCCCGAGTTGAATTGAGGCCTGATATTTCTTATCTAATCCTTGAAATATTCCCAGTTTCTTGGTGGCCCGACCAAAACCAATGATCAGGAGTCCAGAGGCAAAAGGGTCCAGGGTTCCCGCATGACCAACCCGCGACTTTTCCCGGCCGGACCGGAAGGAGAAAGGCAGTCTAGCTCGAAAAAGACGACGGACTATCGCCACGACATCATGCGAGGTTGGTCCAGGCGGTTTGTCAATTAAAATAAATCCATCGGTCATCGAGAGGAATTATAGCTCGCCGGCCGAAGTTGACCAAATCAAGTGAACGCGGTACGATTTGACCGCTATGAATTTTTCTGAACTGGCGCGGCGACTGCGCACAAGCACTCAAGAGCTCCGGGAAAAATTGCCGGCGCTGGGATTTGATATTGGCGGCCGAGCAATCAAGGTTGATGATTTTGTCGCTCAAAAAATTATGGAGAAGTGGAGTGAACTTCGGCGCAAGGAGCGCGTTCAAGAAAAGTTTGCTCAACAACTGGGCGCGGCCTCGGGCGAGGAGGGGAGCGGCTCGGAGGCGAAGATCAAAAGGACGATTGAGTTGCCCGCCGTGATCACGGTTCGGGATTTTGCCAGTCGTCTTGAATTGCCCTTGACCTTGGTGATTCGAGAATTGATGAAAAGCGGGATTTTGGCCACTCTTAATGACCGTTTGGATTATGAGACCGCGGTGATTGTGGCCGAAGATCTTGGTCTGACGGCCCGGCCGGAAGAAAAAAAAGAAAGCGCTGAAAAAATAATCGGTCTTGATCGTCTGGCCGAGACCTTGAGTGAAGAAAAAGAAGAGAATTTAGAGAGTCGGCCGCCCGTCGTCGTGGTGATGGGTCATGTTGACGCGGGCAAGACCCGAATCCTTGATGCGATTCGCAAGACGCATGTCATGGAAGGCGAAGCCGGCGGGATCACTCAACATATTGGCGCTTATCAAGTGGAGAAAAATGGTCGAAAAATCACTTTTATTGACACGCCGGGCCACGAGGCTTTTACCGTGATGCGTTCGCGGGGCGCGAAAGTGGCGGATATTGCTATTTTGGTGGTGGCGGTTGACGCTGGTGTTCAGCCTCAAACTAAAGAGGCGATCAATATCATTCAGGCCGCCAAACTGCCCCTGGTGGTTGCTCTGAATAAGGTTGATCGACCCGAGGCTAATTTGGAAAAAACAAAAACCCAGCTTTCGGAATCAGGACTCGTGCCTGAAGATTGGGGCGGCAAGACGATTATGGCGCCGGTTTCGGCCAAACTTGGTCAGGGTCTTGATCAGCTTCTCGATATGGTGATGTTGGTGGCGGATTTGGAAAAAGAAAACATCCGGGCCAATCCTCGGCGGTTGGCTCTGGGCACGGTGATTGAATCGCATATTGATAAGGGCGCAGGGCCAGTGGCCACGATTTTGGTTCAGACCGGCACCCTGCGGCCGGGCGATATCTTGGGTCTGGGTGGAATTTTTTATGGCCGAGTCCGGATTATGAAGGATTGGAAGGGAGAAGTAAAAACCGAGGCCGGACCCGGCGAACCAGTGATGGTGATTGGTTTTAAAATCGCGCCGAATGTGGGAGATATCGTCGAGGTCGCGCGCGAGATCAATGAGTTGGAGGTGAAAAAATTGAGCCGCCGCGCAGAGATTGATCGGCAGGTCACCATCTCCAAACCCAAAGAAGAAGAAGCAGACAGGCCGGCGCTGAATTTGGTTTTAAAGACTGATGTTTTGGGGTCGCTGGAAGCGATTATGGGTTTGCTGGAAAAACTGGAAGACGTTCGCGTGGGCATCAGGGTGATTGGCAAGGGATTGGGCAGCGTCACTGATTCTGATATTTTAGCGGCCGAGGCCGGCGGGGGGGTAGTCTTGGGTTTTAATGTGCCGATTCTGCCCCAGGCTCAAGAATTAGGACGGGAAAAAAAAGTGGAGATTAAACGATTCACGGTGATTTATGATCTTTTTGACGAAGTAAAAAGACGGCTCCAGGCGATGTTGCCTACGGAAACAGTGATTATCGAGTTGGGGAAATTAGAAACCCTGGCGGTTTTTCGTCGAGAATCCGGGGCGAGCATTATTGGCGGCCGGGTGACTGATGGTAAATTAACGGTCGGCGCGAAATTGCGCTTGGCGCGCGGGACCGAGTATATGGGCGAGGGAGTGATTTTGGAATTGCAAAGCGGCAAACAATCAGTGCGCGAGGTTCGGGCTGGTCAAGAATGCGGGCTCAAGGCGCAGACTAAAACTAAATTGGCGGTTGGAGACCGTCTTGAGGCCTATCTGGAGGAAGTTCAGATCCGCCCACTTCAGGAAGTCGCCTTATCTTAAAAAGTCAGTACCCTTTGAAAAGAACTGTCGGACAAGGCCAATGGGCAAACGATACACTAAAAACAGATTAAAATTCTTTCTAACTTCTAACAGGGTATGAGAGGCCCAGAACAAAAATTTGAGGCT
>CAZHKL010000060.1:0-3498 GCA_964532695.1 uncultured Gammaproteobacteria bacterium
GTTTTAGCGCCGCGATCCATTGTTTATCATTATTATGAATTTTCTCGTTCCATTAAAAAGTTTTATTTTATGGAACGGAATCGCTGGTGGGTGCTCCTGAAGAATTTGCGCCTCCCCACCCTCTTGCTTCTTTTGCCGGCCGCCATTCTGATGGAAATCGGTCTCTGGTTTTTTGCCGGCCAGGGCGGCTGGTGGCGGGAGAAATGGCGGGCTAAATGTTTTTTTCTTTCTCTCAAAAATTGGCGAAGGCTCACCCAAAAGAGAGGTGAGATTAAAAAATTGCGAAAGATTTCTGATCGCGAAATAACTAAATTTTTCGCCTCAAGAATTCTTTATCAAGAAATCGCTCATCCTCTTTGGGAGCGGGTGGGCAATCCTGTTTTCGCGGCTTATTGGCAGCTTGCGCGACGGTTAATTTTTTGGTAATTTCCAAGTTTAGCCTAGTATGAAAATTGGCTTCATCACGCCCGTTCTGGCTCAAGCCGGAGGGATCGGTCGGGTGGCTGAAGAATACGCGATGCGCCTCGCGGCGCGGGGTCATGAAGTGACCGTGTTCACGCCGGCCAAGAAAGATCTGGCGGCCGAGCTGATTGATCGGCCCCAGTATTTGTTTCGGTGTTTTCACCGGAGCGAGGAGATTTTCAATACTCCGGAACAAAGAAATCATCATTGCGAGACAACCCGTTTTTTCCGTTGTCACTGGCTGCGGCCTCAGGGCCGCTGGGGTTTTGGCGCTTGGGTGCCGAGCCTGGTCTCGCGGCTTGAAGGTTTTGAAATCGCGCATCTTCATTATCCTTTTTTAGGCGGCGCGGAAACAGTGGCTTGGTGGCGGCGGTCTAGCAAGACTCCCTTGGTTTTGACCTATCATATGGATTTGGTCGGCCGCGGTCTCTGGCATCTTCCCTTCCGCTGTTATCAGCGCTGGCTGATGCCCTGGATTGTCAGATCCGCGGATCAAGTCTTGGTTTCTTCAATGGATTACGCAAAGCAGGGTGATCTGGGCCGATTGGCCCTTGGGTTTTCCTCATTAGGGGATCGTCTGGTCGAATTGCCTTTTGGCGTGGATCTTAATCGTTTTCAACCCTGGTGGCGCGATCAGCCGTCAGCTTGGGGCAGTCGAGACACAACCCTTGATCATCTTTTTAAATTTCCTTCTGGCGTTTTTGTTTTTATTTTTGTCGGCGGCCTGGATCAGGCTCATTATTTTAAGGGATTAATGGTTTTACTTAGAGCCTTTGCTCGCTGTTTTCGGAATCACCTCAAGGCGCGGCTTTTAATTGTTGGTCAAGGGGAGAAAAGACAATTCTATGAAGAATCAGCTCGCCGGCTTGGTCTGGGGGCCGCAGTTCATTTTACCGGAGCAGTTGATGAGGCCAGTCTGCCGGTCTATTATCATCAGGCCCATTGTTTAGTTTTGCCTTCAATTGATCGTTCCGAGGCCTTTGGATTAGTTTTGCTAGAGGCCCAGGCCGCTGGTTTGCCGGTCATTGCTTCAGCCCTACCCGGAGTGAGAACTTTGATTGAGGAAGCCAAGACTGGATTTTTAGTCGAACCGAATAATGAACCGGCGCTGGTCAGGGCGATGGAACAGATGATTGATCAGGGGGAGAATCGAAAGCTGATGGCGGCTTTTGCTTATCAACGGATCCAAGATAAATATGAATGGGAACCGCTGATCGAGAGATTGGAAAGTATTTATCGCGGATTATGAAGTGTCTGCTCTGTTTCCAAAAGACCCAGGAGTATTTTAACTATGGAAAATACACTGGCCAACCCTTTGGTTTAGTTCAGTGTCAGAATTGCGGTCTAATTCAGACTGAACCCCTGCCCGCGGCCGAGTTTTTGCGCGAGTGGTATGCGCGTTATGATGTTTTGGGCGAGCGAGAGCCATATTATCAGGCTTTGGCTCGGGAAAATCCTTGGCTGACACCCGAGGGTTTGGCCATTGCTCATCAGTTTGCCCGTCTGAAGCGGGCGGCGGGGCAATCGGGATGGCCAAAATCAAGGATCAGGTGTCTGGATCTTGGTTCAGGTCAGGGTTTGTTTTTGGATTTGGTCAAAAGAGCCGGCTGGCAAGGGCAAGGGATTGAGCTTTCCGCTCGGGCCGCCTCCCGGAGTCGAGAACGTTTTGGCATTCAGGTCTCAAGCGGCACCATCTTCGAGGCTCGTCTGCCATCGGTTTTTTTCCAGATCGTGACTCTTTGGGATATTTTTGAACATCTGTCTGATCCGCTTGAGGTTTTGACTGAAGTTCAGCGAGTTTTGATTCCCGGCGGCTTGCTTTTCATCGAGACGCCTAACGCGGGATCGTTTTTGGATAGGGTGGTGTTATGGTTGAGTCGGTTTGGTTTTTCAAGGCCAGCGGTTATGTTTTATGGGCTGCATCACCTGACGCTTTGGAATCCGCGGAATCTTAGCCAGGCCCTGACCGAGAGAGGGTTTAGGGTCAAATCAGTGGAGCGGGATTCAACTCCAGCCAGTCGAGTTTTTCGGGGCTCTCATTTTTTGGAACGAATCCAATGTTGGGCCGTGGATTTTGTCCAGTTTATCGGTCGGGCGCTTGGCCGCGAGAATAAAATGATTATCCTGGCGGAAAAATTATGAAATTTCTTTTGATCTCCAATCTTTATGAGCCCTTTGCCCGAGGCGGGGCCGAGGTCGTGGTGAAAAATATGGCCCAGGGTCTCCAGCGGCGCGGCCATCAAGTGGTCGTCCTGACGGCCGGGCCGCGCCGAATTGGCCCGGCCGTAGTTGAAGAAGAGATTGACTCGATTCGCGTCCTGCGGTTTTTCCCTTTGAATTTGTATTTTGTCCGGGAGGATTGGCGATTTTCATTTTTGGTGAGACTGGCGGCGCGGTTTTTTGATCTTTTTAATTTCGCGGCCGCCCGTATTTTAGGTCAGGTTTTGGAAAGAGAAAAACCCGAGGTGGTCATCGCTCATAATCTGGTTGGTTTGGGATTGTTGACCCCGAGGATGATTAGAAAGAAACGAATTAGATATCTTCAGGCGCTTCATGATCTGCAGTTGATCCATCCCTCGGGTTTGCTGTTTTGGGGCAAGGAGAGATTGGCTGAGATGAATCCCTTTCGTTGGCTTTATGAAAAATTAACTCGTTTCTTGTTTGATTCGCCCGAGATAGTGATTGCCCCCTCGTCTTGGCTTCTTGAATTTTATGCCCGACGCGGATTTTTTCCTGGTTCAAAAAAAATAGTCTTACCCAACCCGGTGGCCGAACCCATTCTTCCCTCTTCTCGGATTCGAACAAGTCCGGGGGGAGAGATCCGTCTTTTTTTTGCTGGTCAGCTCGAACCTCATAAGGGACTGGCTTGGCTGCTCGAGTTCTGGTCCAAACTTTCCGGGAAAATGATTTTGGAGATTGCCGGCCGCGGTTCGCTCGACGCAACCGTGAGAGAGGCGGCCCAAACATTTCCCGATCGCTTCATTTTTTTCTCTTCCTCTTCTTATAGACCACATGCAAAGGGTAAAATTCAAAATA
>CAZHKL010000061.1:0-3495 GCA_964532695.1 uncultured Gammaproteobacteria bacterium
CTAGGCCTCTCATACCCTGTTAGAAGTTAGAAAGAATTAAGTTGAATTGGCATAGGATTGATTGGTTTAGATTCTTGAATGAAATTTATCATATTTCTTAATATTTTTCAATGACCTGAACTGATACATCCATTCGACAAACAATGTCAATTTAGTATAATGGTCAAGTATGAAAATCTCTCAAAATCTACCTCAATTCCCAGGCCGGACAGTCCTGCTTCTGGTGGTTGGCCGGGAAGAAGCGCGCCTCCTGCTGGCCCAAGACGATAATCTGACTGAATTGGAACACCCACGAACCGGGCATCCGCGCTATACTGACCGCGAGGGTCGTTTTGAGACTCGGATCCGGGGCGGGACAATGATTCGTTCTGGTTCGGTTTATGAACGATCGCAAATGGAACACCAAATCACCAATGACTTTTATCGCTCCCTCCGGGAAAAAATCCGTTCGCTGATCATTAAATATCAACCGACCAGCCTTTATCTTTTTGCTCCGGAAGCAAACCGTAAACACCTGCGCGCCCTTCTCCAGACCCGCTCGCCAAAAATTGAACTTCGAACCTATATTGGCAATTACCTCAAGGCCCATCCCTTTGATCTTCTGGCTGAAATCCAAGCTCGAAACAAGCGCCGTCAAGAAAAAAGAAAACTTATTCCACCGGCCGCCCAAAAACTTCTCCAACGAAAATCCGCCTAACGGCGGATTTTTGATCAAACAAAATTCCGGGGCTTGGATTCGAACCAAGATACCCTCCTCCAAAGGGAGGTGTCTTGCCATTGGACGACCCCGGATCAAACCCCAGGCTAAAATGCCAAACTCCCCTCCCCTTGTCAAGCTTAAGTCCGCAAATAGCGACCCATTGCCAAGAGAGAAGAAACAATGTTCAAAAAAATCAAAGCTAAAAGTTGACTACTGAAAATACCGAGCCCGTGAAGCTTGAAGTAAGCGACCAAACCCACTGTTTCACCGTCAAAAAATCGAGTCAAAACTGGTTCCAAAAAAGTCGCCGCCGGAAAAACAATCACCGCGGTCAAACCAACCGCCAAAAGGCTATAGAACACGCTCTCAAGAAGAAAAGGCAGCCGGACAAACCAATTCGAGGCCCCGACTAGTTTCATGATTCCGATCTCTTCACGATAAGTGTAAATGGCCACCCGAATTGTGTTAAAGATAATCAGCACGGCGATAATCGCAAAAATTCCAGCCAAGGCCACGCCAAAATTTCGAAAACGGGAAACAATGGTGTTGATCCGGCTAATCACCAATTCATGATCAATAAAATCCTTATCCTGAACATATTCACGATAAGTGGGATTTTCCAAGGCCTCCAAGATAAAGGGATAATCCTGACTGCCTCGAGCGCGAACAACCAGCGACGGTCCAAAGGGATTACCCCCCACCTCTTCGAGCGAAATCAAAACCGCTGGATTATTTTGATGCCGACGGCGAAAAGATTCCAGGGCCTCGGTCGCCGAGATTTCTTCCACCGCCACGACTTGAGAAAGAGAACCGAGATAAGACTGAACTTCAGTCACCACTTTCTCGGACACCCCCGGCTTAAAACCAACGGTCAGATCAATCTTTTTTTCCACCTCCCGCCGAGCCGCCTGACCCATCACCTGCAGACTAATCAAGATATTAACGACCAGCAGGGTTAAAACCAGCATGGTCACGGTCACGAGCGATAGCCAGATATTGCGCCAAAAATTCTGGATCGCGAATTTAAAAATACGAGTCAAACTAGAGAACATATTTCCCTTCTTCTTGATCCGAGATAATGGTTCCCGCCTCCAAGGTAATAACCCGTTCGCGCAGCGAATTAACCACCTCGCGATTGTGAGTCACGAGCAGAATCGTGGTGCCAAACTCATTAATCTTTTTAAGCAGCTGAACAATCTCACGGGTGTTTAAGGTGTCAAGGTTGCCGGTTGGTTCGTCAGCCACAATAATTTTTGGCCGATGGACCAGAGCGCGGGCAATGACCGCCCGCTGCTGTTCACCGCCCGAAAGTTGACGAGGATAACGATTTAGTTTTCCTTCCAGACCGACCAGACGCAGAACGGGCGGCACCACTTGCTTGACCCGATGATGCGACTCGCCGCAAACCTCCAAGGCAAAGGCCACATTTTCAAAAACGGTTTTTTGGGGCAGCAATTTAAAATCTTGAAAAACAACGCCAATCTGCCGGCGGAGCAGGGGGATTTCCCGCGGACGAATCCGGCTGATCTCCCAACCACCCAAGGTCAAAAACCCGCGCGTTGGCCGTTCTTCGGCGATGAGCAACTTAACCAAGGTGGTTTTGCCCGTGCCGCTCTGACCGACAATGGAGACAAACTCGCCCGGCCTGATGTGAAGATTAATGTTTTGAACGCCCACCACTCCGCCGGGATAAATTTTCGTGAGTTGTTTGAGACGAATCATAAAATGGAGAATGACACCCAATCTTCAGTATACTAAAAAAATCTCCCTTGGGAAAGATTATATCCATTCTCGCTCTCCGTCATCAGTTCAAAGCGTTAAATTAGAAACTAAAAGTTATACCCAATTCATTAAGCAACATAACCATCCCTGTTCCTGGAGCAATCGTCAAACTATAGGGAATATGCAAGGTCTTCAAGCGCGAACGGATTCCCGTCGAACCGCGAGCAAACAAAATAGAAATCAAGGCTTCAAGGCCGCCAAAGACGGCCGCGGCCAAGACCACTGACAGGGCCAAGGTTTGACCAACAAAAGCGCCAACCGCCATCATTAACTTTTGGTCTCCACCGTCTATCATCCTCACCCGCCAAAAAATCAACCCAATCCTTCCGGTCAACACTGCTCCCAAAAAGCGCTCCCAAAAAGCGCTCCCAAAAAAGCCTGGCTCCGCCGAAAAAAAATACCCAAAAATTTCTTTCACGATCGTGAATTTTTTTTTCCGATCGTGAAAATTTTTTCACGATCGTGAAAATGATTTGGGGATTAAAATCCTTGAAAAAGGGTCATGCCCCCGTTTTCCTCCCCGTTTTCCCTGTTTTCGTTTTCCAATCCTGTTTTCGTTTTCCAATCATTGCCGCCTTTAAACAACCCTCACTGCTTTATGGTGAGAAACCGATTTCCGAACGGTGAACAATACCCTTAACAAAAACGGCCTCAAAAGAGGTCATTTATTGCGACGTTGCTGAACCAGTATTTTGACTATCGATTTCCGTGGCCGTCTTATTGAATGTGGCGAGTTTATTTCTAAACACCACCAAGGTCGCGATGACGGCCACAGCCACCACGGCAATGAGGAGTCCGTACTCGGCCAAAGTTTGTCTAGACTCGTCCTTGAGCCATTTTTTAAACATACAATCCGGCTCAAAAATTAAATTGTTATAATCATCCCCAGTTTACTCCACTAATTCTTAACGCGTCAATAGCTCCTGATGATTGAAAATTAAAAAAAATAATTCTCAAAAAAATAAGGTAATTATGTACATTCGTAACCTAGCACCTGGTATAATATCGCTAGG
>CAZHKL010000062.1:0-479 GCA_964532695.1 uncultured Gammaproteobacteria bacterium
TTGTTAAAGAGCTTTGTGACTATCTACTTTGGTTACGTTTATACATAATTACCTTGATTTTTGCTTTAAGTTCTTCAAAATTAAATCCTTCAATAAAAGATTCGGCGCCTTTAGCCCAGCAAAGCGCGCCGTATTGGATAGGAAGTGATTTTTTTTCAAAATCCATTAAAATAGCTTCAGAGATATCTTCTTTCAGATAAGTGCCGAGACGATGGCGGGCAGTTTTGGATGTTTGCCCCTCCATAGTATTGGATCGGCCGTCTTCCCACGCGTCATAGATCACGAAAAGATCCATCGGATTATATCCTTCCTGCTTCGCGTCTTCCTGCGCTTCTATGAGCGACTGATAGTCGGAGTGTTTGACATGGCCGAGCTCGTGGCGGAATACGCCCCAAATATAATCTTCGCTTCGTCCAAGCAAGTCTTTTTGGGGGTACATCATCACTTCGGGGGTTAAGAGTTCCGGGTCGAATTCTTCC
>CAZHKL010000062.1:489-2279 GCA_964532695.1 uncultured Gammaproteobacteria bacterium
TGTCTGCGACGTTCCTCTTGGAGTCGTTCCGATAAGCCGGCGGCCCAGCCATCGCCGGGGATTACCCGCAAATCAAAATTTTTCGCCATAAGCTTGGCGACAAATCGAAGCCGATCTTTGAGTTCCAATACCTCGCGTGGAGAACGTTCTTTTTCCAGTGTTTTCTTTCCTTCACCTCGTGAGATAGGCGAAGCCGCCATCTCATGGGATTCAAGACGCGAATGAGCAGCAGATTCTAACTGTTTTTTTTGTCCGCCTAGAACTTCTTTTGAAGTTTGGGCGGGTAGGGGATCGCTTTCAATTGTTGGTTTAAATGATTCGCGTTCCATAAAGAAAGAGAAATGTTGATTACTTAAATTTTACCGCTTTTTCGCGTTTTCGTCAACCTTGATAAAAAGATTAAACGGGATTTAAAAATTTTAAAAAGAGAGTTAAACGGAAATAAGGTTCGGCATAAACTTGTCAGGCTTTGAGGATTTGATTATACTGCGGCTATGCCCTTGAGGTTTAAAAAGTCAGATCGGCCGTATTTTGCCGCGATTCGGGAAAAAAAGTCCATTTCTCGTCGCGGGTTGTGGTTTTGGGTATTTTTTTTGCTGGTTTTGGGCGGCTTAAGCGGGGTTTTTGATTTTCCCCAGGTCTGGAATCGTCTAGGACTTCCCGAGTGGCATCCGCGCCAATTTCGCTTAGGTCTTGATCTTTTGGGCGGCACAGAATTGGTTTATGAAGCCGAGATGGCTAATATTTTGCCGTCTGATCGAAGGGGCGCGCTCGAGGGGGTACGCGATGTGATTGAACGGCGGGTTAACGCGATGGGTGTTTCTGAACCACTGGTTCAGACCGTGCGCGCGGGCACGATCTCTCGAGTCATTGTCCAACTGGCCGGCATTCGCGATGTTAATCAAGCGATTCGTCAGATTGGCGAAACGCCGATTTTGGAATTTAAAGAAACCGATCCTAATCCGCCGCCAGACGAAGAATATCAAAAACAGATTGAAGAAAAACGGGCTCGAGCCACTGAAATCATGAATAAATTGCGTCAAGGGCAGTCTTTTGCCAAACTGGTTGGCGAATACTCGGAGGACGAGGCGACCAAGGAAAAGGGCGGTGATCTTGGTTTTGTCAAGACAAATTCAGCCCCTGAACTTTGGGGTTTTGCCAAGGAAAAAGGCGTGGGCGCAAAGAGCAAGGAGGCGATTGAAACAGCCGAGGGTTGGAATTTTATTGAAGTCTATGACCGACGAACAGGCGAGAGCGAAGTTGAGGCGCGTCATATTTTGATTTGTTATCTGGGCGCCAGCCGTTGTGATCGGGAGAACACTAAAGAAGAGGCGCGAAAATTATCTGAAGAGGTCCGGGCCAGGGCCGCCAAAGAAAATTTTATTGAGCTGGTCAAACAATATTCAACTGAACCAGGCGCCGCGGAAAGAGGCGGCGGGTTGGGTTGGTTTGGCCGCGGTCAGATGGTTAAACTTTTTGAAGAGACGGTCTGGGGGATGAAGATTGATGAGATCGCGGGGCCAATTGAGACGGAATTTGGTTATCATCTGATTTGGAAAACCGGTGAACGATCTCAAGATGAATATGCCCTGCGCCGGATTTTGCTTCGGCGTCCGGTTCAAAAATTAACCGGAAAGAATTGGAAAAATACTGAACTTTCTGGAAAACATTTGAGGGGCGCGGCGGTCGAATTTGAGCCCCAGACTGGTCAACCTCACGTTTCTTTACGTTTCAATGACGAGGGAGAGAAAATTTTTGGTGAACTGACGGCCCGCAACATCCAAAAACCA
>CAZHKL010000062.1:2289-3391 GCA_964532695.1 uncultured Gammaproteobacteria bacterium
TCTCGGCTCCGCCTGTTCAGCAGGAAATTCGCGGCGGTTCGGCCGTGATTACGGGTAATTTTACCATTGTCGAAGCAAAATTATTGGCTCAACGTCTGAACGCCGGCGCTTTGCCGGTGCCGATTAAGCTCGTCAGTCAGCAAACCGTTGGGCCAACCTTGGGGCAAGCCTCGCTCGAACAAAGCCTTTGGGCGGGATTGATTGGTTTTGCTCTGGTCGCCCTTTTTATGATTGCTTATTATCGTTTGAGTGGTTTGGTCGCGGTGGTGACTTTAGGAATTTATGTCAGTCTGGTCTTGGCCCTCTTTAAGTTGATTCCCGTGACCCTGACCCTGGCCGGCATTGCTGGTTTTATTCTTTCCATTGGCATGGCCGTGGATGCTAATGTTCTGATTTTTGAACGGATGAGAGAGGAGTTGTTAGCCGGACATTCTTTGGGTTCAGCCGTGACCGAAGGGTTTCGTCGCGCCTGGCCGTCTATTCGCGATGGCAATTACACCACCATTATGGCCGCGTTGGTGCTTTTTTGGTTTAGTTCGAGCGTGATTAAGGGGTTTGCTCTGACCTTGATCATTGGCGTGCTTTTATCTATGTTTTCCGCTTTGGTGGTAACCCGGGTTTTGATGAGTTTGCTTGTTGGTTGGCGTTTGAAGTCGCGAATTAAGTTGTGGACGCGGTAAATCTATGTTCGCTATTATCAAACATCGAAAGATTTGGTTCAGTTTTTCCGGCGGATTGATTGTCGCCGCCCTGTTGGTGATCATTTTTTGGCGATTCCAATTTGGGATTGATTTTACCGGCGGCAGTTTATTGGAAGTAAAATGGAAAACCGCCGAACCGATCGTGGCTGAACTGCGCGGCACACTTGATCCCTGGCTGGAGCGAGATTTTATGGTGCAATCGGGTGAAACCGGCCGGACGATCTTCAGAATGGAAGCGACCTCGGAAGAAAAACATCAGACCATCATCAAGGTCCTGCGGGAAAAACACGGCGAATTGGAAGAATTGCGCTATGACTCCATTGGGCCGGTGATTGGCCAGGAGCTGGCGCGCAAATCTCTTTGGGCCTTGGTTCTTGTTTTTGTCGCGATTATTATTTATG
>CAZHKL010000063.1:0-3372 GCA_964532695.1 uncultured Gammaproteobacteria bacterium
GAATGATAGCGGCGATGCAAAAATCGGGAAAAGAAGCGGATGGGGCCAATCAAAAGACGAAGGCTGTGAGGAAAGATGCCGGATTTTTGTTTTGAGGATGATTCCATATTGATGTTTAATTAGGGATTTTCAGTCAGGGCTAGGATTTCCGCCCGGCCATCGCCTTCCAAATCAGCCACGCCGACCTTGACGCCGCGGCGCTGATTTTGATCATAAGGGAAAAAACCTCGACCCAAGGACTGGCCCTGCGAGTTAAAGACGCGGATATGCGGTCCGCCGCCTATTCCCGCGCCAGTGACAATTTCCATCCGGCCGTCACCATCCAGGTCGCCGGCGGCGATATTCACTCCGCCCCGAAAATTTAGTCCGTAAGCCAAAAAATTTTTCAGCTGTTGGCCATTGGGTTTAAAAATACGAACCTCGGGCAAAAGACCTCGGCCCGCGCCGGTGATAATTTCATTCTGACCATCGCCGTCAAGATCAGCCACGGCCACGGTTGTCCCGCCGCGATTTTTTTCATCATAAGCGAAAAATCCTTGACCCAGGGCTTGGCCCCGCGAGTTAAAAATACGGATATGCGGTCCGCCGCCTATTCCCGCGCCAGTGACAATTTCCATCTGGCCGTCTTCATTAAGATCGCCCGCGGCTAAATTGATTTTTCCTTGATAACGATCGCCATAAGGCGCAAAGCGGACTAATTCGCCCCGGGCTCCATAGATGGTGATCTTGCCCCGATCAGAAACCAGGATTTCCGGCAGGGCATCGCCGTCAAGATCAAAACGGAAAAGGCCGGTTCCGCTTGGCCATTGTTCATTATCCAGGAAAAAACCAGTGCGCACTGTTTCTCCTTCTTTATTTAAGATACGAGTAAAATCGCCATTCGTAAAGTTGGCGCCAATGATCTCTTCTTGAAGACGCAAAAGGATCAGACCGTCGCGCGGCCACAGAGTCAGACGGCTGGTAATGGCTCCATCATTAGTGACCGGGTCTTGGCGGCCATGAAGTTTTTCAAAATCATTGCCCAAGCGAGCGACTTGGGACGCGCTGGACGCGTTAACCAAGATGACGGCTTTTTCAAAATCGCGGCGCCAAATGGCTGGATAGAATTTATCTGGAGAGAGATTGGGTGAAGGGAAGAGGGGTCGGGCGGGACTGGTTGGCCGGCCTAAAAAAACATCATATTCATCATACCACCAGAGTTGGCCATGATTTTGCGTGCCGCTGTCATAGCCATAATAACCCTGGCCGAGCAGGGCGCTGGTCAGGCCAAAACGAAAGTCTGACCAATTGTTGTTCTGGCCGCTGTTGCCGCTATCGCCGTTGAAAAAGAAAATCGGGACAAAACCAACTTGTTTTTCCAGCCGCGCGTAATTTGTCATCACGGTTTCCCACTGGCCGTCGCCTTCCCAGGGCGTGGGAAATGATTCAAACATTCGGCCATTGATCAATGGTTGGAAGGACGGATGGGAGGAGCCATTAATTAGGATAATGGCCCGCGCTCCAAGGGCTTGACGACTCTCTTTCAGCAGTCGTTCGTAACCAGCTTGCCAAGCCTGGTCCGCGGTCAGATCATCGCGAACCCCGTTTAGATCAAGATCAATGTGCCCGCTATTGCGGCAGATTACGCAGGCGTCAACCTCGTCAAAAAAAATTCCATCCCAGCGGCCAGTGGAAAAAATTTCTTGGTCAGCAAACCGGGCCAAGTGACTGGCCCAATCTGTCGCCAAATTCAGAGCCTGGGTGCCGGGCCAAATACTAATCTTGGACCCAAACTCATCGCGCAGCCACCATTGATTGTCAATGCCCGAGAGAAGTTTTTGATGCAGAGGATCATGCCAGAATTTAAAATTAAAGGAGACGGTTGGCAGATAGGCCAGGATCAGGATGTCTGGGTTCCGGCCTCGGAGCTCGGCAAAAAGATCAGGATTGAAAATTTGGGCTTCAGCCGGCAGGACGATTAAATCATAACGAGCCAAGAGAGGAATGATCTGGGGGGTAATGTCTGTGCCGGCGCGCAGATAATGATTGGCCAGACGCGGAAATTTGACTGGATCGGTTAAGGCTTGGACCAGGTTGGCCCAGATAATAAACAACGCGAGCATACCTCCTAGTATGCTCGTGGTCTGCCGCGCGAATTCAGCCAGCCGGCTGGACATATTATTTTATTTCATTGGTGGTTTCTTGTTTAGTCTCGTCTTGGTCAGCGGCCATTGCCTTGGGATTAGGCGAGTAGAGAGTGTTGCGAATCTTCCACTGCTCAACATATTGGCCAAGACCGCGCTTATCTCGTTTGGCCGCAACAGTTGGTCTGGTTTGGGACCAGCGAATTAGACTCTCTAGATTAATTTTGTAGCGGCCGCGAACAACAATATAAGTCAGGTCGCCAGCTGTTATAGCCCGTCGGACAGTGCGGGTATTGACCCCGAAAAACCGCGCGGCTTCAGAGACTGATACCCGAATGAGATTAGGGGTAGTAGGAGTAGTCATAAATTTGTCTAGATTATTGTGGACATCAATTTTTAGCTTAGCACGAAGCGATTTTTGTTGTCAATAGAGAAGAAAATTGGCAATGATTTTTTTTATGATTTTGAAAAGTCCACATTATTGTAGACACGATTCAATAGAAAGTTTAAACAATACTAGTTGCAGTATACGGGAAATTCAATTATACTAAAACTTCACAAATTTCTTATTTTTGTGTAATAAAAAGACTATTTAAGGAGAGTATATTATGTCCAGCCTTTCGGATAAGTTTCTGGAGTTTCGCTTGATTCGGCTTGGCGATGAAAGCGCTTTTGGGGAATTTTATGAGCGGACAGTAAGTCAGATTAGGGCCTATTTACTTTCTCGGGTGGGCGAGGCAGAGTTGGCTAATGATTTGACCGAGGACGCCTTTCTTGAACTTTGGCAAATGATCTTTGAACGGGGAGGAGTAAAAGAGGGTAATCTGCGCGGTTTGCTCTTTGTCATTGCCAAGCGGCAGATGTTTGATCATTTTCGCCGCGAAAAGCCAGGTCGGGTGGTGACTGATGAATTATTGGAAGAAACTAAAGGCAGTGAAGATTTTTTGAAACAGCTTGAATTGGGAGCCGAGATGGTGACCGTGCGTCAGGCCCTGATCTTGCTTTCTCCGTTACATCAGACCGTGATCACCCTCCGTTATTTTGACGAGTTGGAGATCGAAGAAATAGCCATGATGCTTGAAAAGAGTCAGGGCGCGATCCGAGTTTTGCTCCACCGCGCTCTCAAGGAATTGCGTCGAAGACTATCTTTATGAAGACCAGGGAAATAATTCAACAACTTGAGACCTTGGGCCAGGACTATCGAAAACAGTTTGCGCTTCGAGCTGGGGAAAAGGATCAGCTGCGCGCT
>CAZHKL010000064.1:0-2601 GCA_964532695.1 uncultured Gammaproteobacteria bacterium
ATCAACATCCTCGTGATAAGCAAAAATGACTTCATCAAAAGCCCCGATCTCGGCCAAAATAGAAAGCCGATAGAGCACGGCCGCGCCGCTGGCGACGGGAATATCGCGCGCCTTGATTTTTTCTTTGGCCGCCGGCCCTTGACGCAATTCACGATAGCCGCCGCAAAAACTAAAACCCAAAAAATGAACCTCATTGCCCCAACTATTCAGCCGTTCGCGATCTTGGCCCAAAACCAAAAGCGATTGGACCGCGCCAATCTGCGGATCAGTTTCAGCCGCCTCAACGGCCGCCTCGAGAAAATCAGGTTCCACTGTCGTATCCGGGTTTAAAAGAAAGACATACTCAAAACCCTCGATCCGCGCTTGCTCGATGACTAAATTATTGCCGCCGGCAAAACCAGTGTTGACCGGCGAGGCAATGAACATCGCGGGGATTTCTCCTTGCCGAGTCTTTCCGCGCGCCTCATCAATCAGTTCATCTCTAGCCAAAGAAACCGTCTGATCAGACGAGGCATTGTCCACCAAAAAAATTTTCCACGCTTCAGGCGGATAAGTCACGGCCGCCAAACTGGCAAAGCAATCTGAAAGAAATCGCGCGTGATTATAAGAAACAATAATCACGGCCACCCTCTTCATAATTCATAATTCCCATCCCTGCCTCGCCGAGCCAATTCCCGAACCACTTTAGTGATTTCCTGTTCCAGGGTTTCAATTTTGACCAAGATGCGGAAGACGAGATAAAAAATAACCAAAAGAGCGAAATAGACCAAAAGATCAACCCCGCGCGTCACGCCGACAAACCGAGCCAACCGACTCGCGGTCTCGGGTTGCAGGACAAAAAAAACCGCGGTCAGCCAAAATAAAAACCAAAACAAAAATAAACCCAAGGAAATTTTCTTTTCCCGATATCTTAAAAAAACCCGCGAAAGGGCGAAAAAAATAAAGAGAACAATTAAAATTTGGATGAGCATCATAACTAACGGCCAAGGCGACGCCAGAGCAGCTTATAAACCGTTTTTAGACCGACCCAAAAGGACTGACCCTTGGCCAAAGAATAATCAGTGTAAATCGCCCGGATCGGCGCCTCGGCCAATCTTAAACCCAGACGTCGAATCTCGGCCACAATCTCTGAAGAAACCTCCATCCGATTAGAACGGATCTGAATGGCCGCGGCCGCCGCCCGAGAAAACGCTCGAAAACCCGACTGGCTATCAGTCACCCAAAGGCCAAAAAAAATAAAAGTCAATAAATTACCCAACTGATTGGCCAAGCGGCGCGGCCAGGGCATGCCCCGGGAATCAAGCAGACGGGAACCCAAAACCACATCAGCCAAATCATCTTCTAAAAGACGAACCAATTTGGGAATCTCCACCGGATCATGCTGACCATCAGCGTCCAAGGTGACAATGATTTCAGCCCCGCGATCGAGGGCCGCCGCGAGGGCTGTCCCCAGAGCCGCGCCCAGACCGCAATTAGTGAGATGACGATAGACCCGAGCGCCGGCCAGAGCGGCCAGCTGACCAGACTGATCAGTTGAACCGTCATCAATCACCAGCACCTCGGACACAAAAGGAAGAGTGGCTTTCACCACCCCTCCTATTTTACTTTCCTCATTATAAGCCGGGATCACGGCCACCACTTTCATAACTAATTAAAAACCAAGCAGCATCCGATTAGCCTTGGTGTATTCAATAGTTTGAGCCAGCCCATCATCAAGACGAACAAGGGGCAGCCAACCCAAGACCTCCTTGGCTTGGCGGATATTGGGCAAGCCCAGGGGCGTCATAAAAAGCAAGGGCGGCTCAAAAACAATTTTAGAACTTGAACCAGTCGCGGCAATAATTTTTTTTGCCACTTCAACAATCAAAAGGTCCTGATCGCTGCCCAGATTGATCGGCCCGACCTCGCGCGGCGCCTTCATTAGACGAACCAAGCCGTCAACAATGTCCGTGACATAACAAAGCGAGGTCCGAAAAGTCTCATCGCCATAGATCACCAAATCCTTATTTTCCAAGGCATTAATCACAAAATCCGGAATCATCTGACCGTCAAAAAGACGCAATCGCGGACCATAGGTGCGAAAAATACGGGCGATTTTGCCGTCCAAACCATAGACCTCCGCGTAGGTCTTAACAATGGTTTCGGCAAACCGCCGGCCTTCATCATAAGCGGCCCGCGGCGACAACTGATCAACCCGGCCTACATCATCCTCAACAAAAACCAGACGATCGCCCTCGCGCGGACCATAAACCACTGAACTCGAGGCTAAAACCACCTTGGCTTTATATTTTTTAGCCAACTCCATCACGGTCATGGTTCCCAACGCGCTGGTCCGCAGGGTCTCGATTTTATACTGATCAAACTGTTTAGGCGAAGTCGGCACGGCCAGGTGGTAAATCTCCTGAAGACCCTGAAAAGGCAATTTAAACCGCGCTAACTCGGGCAGGGTCTCCAGATCAAAGGGCTCATTGATGTCAATCTTCAAAAATTCAAAATCAGAATTTTTAAGGAGATGATCAATATTGCGTTCGCTCGCGGTCGCAAAATTATCTAAACAAATCACTCGGGCCTCGCGGACCATCCGTTCGGCCAGGTGCGAGC
>CAZHKL010000064.1:2611-3310 GCA_964532695.1 uncultured Gammaproteobacteria bacterium
GAGCCAATAAAACCCGCTCCGCCAGTGATTAAGATATTTTTCTTTTCAAAAATCGGCGCCTTGGTCATACAATGGTCATTGGATCATTATTTATTGGTGAATAAAGTGTACCTTATTTTCAAAAGGTTGCCAAGCGCAGCTCGCTCTGAAGTTCAGCCGGAAAAGAAAAAGCGGAAACTAGAGCCCCCACGAAATTAAAGCTGCGCTGACCCGGACCAACGGTTCGGGCGGCGGCCAAGATCTCGCGCCGACCGTCAAAATCAAAATCAATGACCGCCGGAGTCACGACCGTTTTGGGCTTGGGCAAATAAACCATCAGGACATTAAGTTCTTTTCCCTGGGCATTAAAAATTTTAATCTCGCCCGATGGCCGACCCTCGCTGACCAGGATGTCCGCGATCCGGTCTTGATTCACATCCCCAACCGCGAGTCTCAAACCAGCCCGATGATTTTTAGGGTAGGCAAAAAATTGATCTTTCAGTTTTCCCGCCGCGTCAAAAATACGCAGATGGGGTCCGCCTCGGCTCTGGGGCGCGGTAATGATTTCTCCTTGTCCGTCGCCATCCACATCGCCCACCGCCACCTCAACCCCGCCAGTGAAAAAAGGCGAATAGGGTTGAAAATTGGTCCAGAGTTTTCCCTCGCCATTGTAGACCGCCACCGTGCCGCTTGATCCTGGTCCGGTTCCGACCACAATCT
>CAZHKL010000065.1:0-3184 GCA_964532695.1 uncultured Gammaproteobacteria bacterium
AGATTATTCAAAGGGAAGTTCAAGCCCCAAAGGGCCGGAACACCCTTGGAGTAACTTTGACTCCTCATCGGGGCTCGGAGCCAAAGCCCCGGGTTTTCCGGCCTCGCTCGAATGCACTCGTCTCGGCATCGGAAAACCCGCCCTCATGCCTTTGGGAATGAAGCAGTTCATTCCCTCACGCATTCGGGCCCATGCTTGTCGTGAGCGTATAAAAAAGACAAGAGTTCGCGCTCAAGAAGATTATTCAAAGGGAAGTTCAAGCCCCAAAGGGCCGGAACACCCTTGGAGTAACCCCCATGCTTGTCGTGAGCGCGAACTCTTGTCTATCAGCCGTTGTCTATCAGCCGTTGTGTCTCTATCAGCTGCTGTCTTTATCAGTCACTATCTACCAGCCGCTTGTCAGCTTGCCTATTAACCATTGGTTTGCTGATTTAAATAAAAGACTATCTCAATGCTTAATCCTACCACACAAAAAATACCCTGTCAAGGGATTGAACAAAAAATGTATTCAACTTACTCCACACCCTTATACACTAATTATCTACATTCAAATCAGCTCCTTCAGTTGGGGTCAGAACAGGCAGAGAAGAACTGGATTCAATTTTTTCCGCAACGCCAATCAGGCATATCTCCGGCAGCGGACGATAGTGACTTTCATAGACTGTTTCTTGTTTGACACCGTCGGGACGGGCAATGGTATAGGTGAACCGAGCATCAGCGCCAGGGTGTTTTGCTTGGCATTTTTTCTCGCCCGGCGACAGATCAGTCGTCTCGATAAAAACCGTTGAACCGACCGGCAGCCAGCGGGTGACCTCGGGCGCGGAATAATAACCCCGACGGCCATCGCCCCTTCCCCAAAAATAAAAACGGAGTTCAAAATTTTCCAAATCAATCTCCGTGGTTAGCAGAAGATGGGTGCCCGTGTCATTGATAAAACGAAAATCCGGGGCGGGATCATAAATCGTAGCGTCTGTTCCTGGATTTCGATTAGCTGGATCATTATAGTAACTCACCACTAAGGAATGATTACGACGACGAGTGATGGGCAAACCGGAATTCATGGTCGCCCGAAAAGTAGTAGTGCCAATCTGGCAAAGACCGCCGCCAATTTCAGGAGTAATTTTGTCTCCTTTAATCACCAACTCTGGCAAAAAACCATTTTCCGCGGTAAAGGGCCGCAGAGCCGCGAGCAGGGAGAATTCCTCCCCCGGCTTGATCAAAAGACCATTTAAAAGTCTGGCGCCGTTCTGGATGTTTTTGATCCGATTTCTCGGACTACCCCTAAAGTTCGAAACACCAACCCCTAACAGCTCTTCAATCCCCAAACTGTTCAAGTCGCCAATTTTAAGATCAGCCGAGGCGGTTTTAATAATCAGCGGCGCCTCCTTCCCCGCGCTCTGAATCAAAGCCAGGATCGCGATCCGCGTGGCCTCAAGATCAAGTTCAACACCGTCGCTCGAGGGCCCAAACTCCGTCACCCGTCCATTTTCTAATTTAAACCTGGCCCGCTGCGGCTGACGATTGACCTCTTGTTTAATCATCTCCATAAAGGAAGTGAAACCAGCGCCAGTAAGAGTGATAATCAGCCGACCATTCTTTTTATCCAGACTCAACATGCCCGCTAGAATCTCGCGGGTGAGTGGCCATTCTTTTTTCCCGTAAATCAATTTCCAAGGACCGCGTTCGAAAATTTTCTTAACTTGAGGCACCAGGTTTTGCGCTTCTCCTCTGGTAATCTCGGGCGGATCAGGAAGAATCGCGATCGAAAAACGAGGGGCAAGAAGTTGATTTAAATCTTCTTCAAGCTCGCCTAAAACCGCGTCTTCATCAAAGGTCGTGCCTCGCTGTTCAGACAAAACCGTAACCACGGGCTGATCGGTTTCCGCCTCCCAGACAGCCAAAGCCGCATTTTGACCAGGAACAATAAATTGACTCAACTGGTCGCGGAGGGCCGCGAGAAGCTCTAGTCGGTTAATCGTGACATTGACTGGAATCGTAACCGAGT
Organism: uncultured Gammaproteobacteria bacterium; assembly: GCA_964532695.1. Taxonomy (GTDB): domain Bacteria; phylum Patescibacteriota; class Patescibacteriia; order CAZHKL01; family CAZHKL01; genus CAZHKL01. The sequence goes on from CAZHKL010000065.1 coordinate 2,006, forward strand.
GATATCGCGTGCCCCATTGCCTCAAGACATTGCGCAGGTGGTCATCAGCACGGCCAACACGCAGAGCGGCTTCCAAGGCGCTGTTCTTGTCAAAACTCACCAGCTCGCGGATTAAATCAGGATCTCCCGGCGCCCAGACGCGCGGAGAAATTTTAATCTCCTCTTTGCCAATCTTAAAAATAAATTGTTCAGTCAAAAGCTGATCCAAACGAGCATTGAGTTTGACCAAGGCTTCGTCAGCCGTCAAACCGCCAACTGCCACCGCGCCGATCATCACGCCTGGATAAATCCGATTATCATAACGACTGGCGTAGACCGCGCTCACGCCAAAAAATCCGCCAAAGCCAATCAGGATGATCAAGAGACCCCAAAAAAACCCTCGCCAGCGAGGGTCAACTCGATCAATTCGCGGCAGATATTTTTTAGATTTCTTCATCATAAACTTCCGTGACTGGTAAATAGGACGAACCAGAGAATTTAGGCAGAGTAATGGTCAAGACGCCATTTTTCAGCTTAGCTTCAGCGCCCTCGCTCAAGACTTGGACCGGTAAAATAATCGAACGAGAAAAAGCGCCCCAAAAACATTCTTGAAAAAGGAAATTTCGGGAAATCTTTTCCAATGAATCTTCGCGGCGACCCCGAATGGTCACGAGATCATTGGAAACGAAAATTTCCAAATCCTCTGGTTTAACACCGGCAATCGGGGCGGTAATGATAACGGCTTGCGGTGTTTCGGAAACATCAATCGCCAGTTGGCCCTCTGGTTCTGGAGACAACCAGGATTCAGATGAGACGGACTGATCCTCCTTGGGTTTGGGTTTTAAATTAAAGGTTTCTTCGGCAAAAAAGTTTGTTGGCAGTCGTCCGCGAGGCATAAGATTATTTTTAGTATACCACAAACGTTTCTTGAAAGATATGTCCAAAAGTTATACACTGAATCCGCCTTAATGGCCCCATCGTCTAGCCTGGTCCAGGACACGGCCCCTTCAAGGCTGAAACACGGGTTCAAATCCCGTTGGGGCTACCAATACAAAACTAAACGGTTTTTCAGAAGCCAATTGGTGGGCGGCCTGCAAGGCCGCCCATTGCGTTTGCCCCCAATTTTGCGGCACATTCGCGCCGCTTTCGGGCGCGCCGAGGCGCGCCTGCTTTCCCGCCAAGAAGAGGTTCGACATCCCG
>CAZHKL010000066.1:0-1463 GCA_964532695.1 uncultured Gammaproteobacteria bacterium
GTCTTATCGCGATCTGCCGTTTTCTGTTTATCAGATTCAAGATAAATTTCGCAATGAGCCGCGGGCCAAGTCTGGTCTTTTGCGCGGCCGAGAGTTCCTAATGAAGGATCTTTACAGTTTTCACGCCGAGGAAGCGGATTTGGATCGTTTTTATGATCAGGTTCGCGAGAATTATCTTCGAGTTTTCCAGCGCTCTGGGCTTCAGGCCTTGGTAATTGAGGCCTCGGGTGGAGCGTTTTCCAAGTATTCACATGAGTTTCAGGTTTTGACCGCTTCAGGCGAGGACTCAGTTTTTTATTGTGAAAAATGTCAGACCGGTCAGAACCGCGAGATCGCGGAAATTAAAGTCGGTCACCAGTGCCCAAGCTGTCGCGGACAAATCAAAGAGGGAAGGGCCATTGAGGTGGGCAACATCTTCCGATTGAAGACTCGTTTTTCCGAAGCCTTTAATTTACGGTATGCCAATGAAACCGGCGAGGAGCGGCTGGTCTTAATGGGTTGTTATGGGATCGGTCTTTCACGGGTGATGGGAGCCGTGGCCGAGGTTCATCATGATGAAGCGGGTTTGATTTGGCCTAAATCCGTGGCGCCTTATCTTGTTCATTTGATTTCACTGGGCGCTAAAACCCAGAACCAGAATGAGGAGATTGAAAGCTTTACTGAATCCACTTATGACTCTTTGCGGCGTGAAGAAGGGATTGAGGTGCTTTATGATGACCGGGGCGATGTCTCGGCTGGTGAAAAATTTGCTGATGCCGACTTGTTGGGTTTGCCGCTACGTTTGGTTGTTTCCGAGCGAACCCTCAAAGAAAAAGCAGTGGAATGGAAACAACGTTCTGATAAAAATAAAAAAGGCCGCCTGGTCAAGTTGAATAATTTGCCTGACGAGATTCTGGTCTTTAGATCCTGCCCTTGAGGGCATCCTTTAGATTTTTTCCTGCCTTGAATTTAGCCACCACGACAGGCGGAACATTGATTTTTTCCGAGGGTTTGCGCGGATGAACGCCAATCCGACCCTTGCGTTGCCGGGCGGAAAAGGCGCCAAAACCGGCCAGGACCACCTCCCCGCCGGCTTTAAGGGTTTGGGTGGTGATTTCCATTAAGGCCTCGAGCGCGTCCTCAATCTGTTTTTTAGAGAGATTGACGCGGTCAGCGATTTTGCTCGCGAGTTCAGTTTTATTCATATAGATATTTACGAATTACGAATCTTGATGAAGATAACAAAGGGAGAGTTAGATGGTCGCTTCGCGGTAAATTTTCTGAAGGGTGACAGCCTTTTTGTTTTTAGGGTCAATTTCCACAAGTAGGCCATTCACCTCTGCCTCCCCATTTTCCAGCACCTCGAAATGCATTGGTCTTTGGGTCAGAAAAGTTTGCAAGGGCCCTTCTTTTTGAAAACCAATCACCCCATTTTTTCCGGCGACTGGTCCGACATCGGTCAGAAAGGCCGTGCCGCCGGGCAG
>CAZHKL010000066.1:1473-3165 GCA_964532695.1 uncultured Gammaproteobacteria bacterium
GGATGCGCCAATCAGCCGTGGCGACTTGAGTGTGGGTGCCAATGACGGCCGAGACGCGGCCATCAGCATAAAGACCAAAGGCGGCTTTTTCCGAAGTGGCTTCGGCGTGAAAATCAACAACAATCGCGGCCAGATTTTCGTTTTCCGGCCGGGCTAGGATCTTATCCAGCAGTCGAAAGGGATCATCAAACTGTTGCTTAAAAAATACCCGACCCATTAAGTTTAACACCAAGACGCGACCCTTGGCAAGGTCAACTATTTGGGCGCCGATTCCCGGAACACCCATCGGCCAGTTAGCTGGTCGTAAGACCAGTTCCCGCCATTCATGGTCGTCAAAGACCTTGAGCCCTTCCTTATTATCAAAGATGTGATTGCCCGAGGTGAAAAGATCAATGCCCAATTGTCGCATCTCCTGAATCGTGCTCGGGGTGATGCCAAAGCCATGGGCCAGATTTTCCACATTCGCGATAATGAGATCAGGTTTGGTCTCGGCTTTGATTTCGGGCAGGGTTGCAGCCAGAGCTGCTCGGCCGATTTTACCCACAATATCGCCGAAAAAGAGAATTCTAAGCATAAACTAACATTGATTATCGAGCGTATTCAATGATTCGCGTTTCCCGAATGAGCGTGACCTTGATTTCGCCTGGATATTGCAGTTCAGATTCAATTTTTTGGGCGATTTCTTTGGCCAATTTGTAGGCGGCGAAATCATCAATCTCTTTGGGTTCAACAAAAACACGGATTTCTCGACCAGCTTGAATCGCATAGGCTTTTTCGACGCCGGGAAAAGAGATGGCCACTTTTTCAAGTTCCTCAAGACGTTGGACATAGTTTTCCAGTGTGTCTTTGCGGGCGCCGGGTCGAGCCCCGGAAATTGCGTCCGCGGCTTTGACAATGACCCCCTCCAATGTTTTAGGTTTATCTTCATGATGGGCAATACACTGATAAGCAATCGCTTCATCCCAGCCGAATTTTTTCATGATATTGTAACCGATTTCCGGATGAGCGCCCTGCATGTCGTGATCAACCGCCTTGCCAATGTCGTGGAAGAGTCCGCCTTTTTTACAGACAGCGACATCGGCGCCTAATTCCTCGGCCATCAGGGTGGACAGGCGCGCCACCTCCAGGGAGTGAAGAAGAACATTTTGGCCGTAACTCGTTCGGAATTTCAGTCGGCCCAAAATTTGGACGAGCTTGGGATCAATACCGGCAATGCCAATCCCCAGTTCATAAAGCGCGTCTTCACCGGCTTTTTTCATCTCGAGGGCCAGTTCTTTTTTGGATTCTTCGATTGCTTCTTCAATTCGACCGGGATGGATGCGGCCGTCGGCAATCAGGCGGTCAAGGGCTCGGCGAGCCACTTGTCGGCGCACCGGACTAAAACCGGAAATGGTAATCAGGTTGGGTGTTTCATCAACAATAATTTCCGTGCCGGTCAGTTGTTCGATGGCCTTGATGTTGCGGCCTTCTTTGCCAATAATCCGGCCTTTCATTTCATCCGAGGGTAAGGCCACGGCTGTGGTCGTGGTTTCAACCGCGTGCGAGGAAGCGCAGCGGGCAATGACCGTGGCCAGGGTCATCCGCGCTTTACGTTCATACTCTTCGCTGGCGACTTGGTCTAGTTTGCGCAACCGAGATATGAGATCATCCTGACTTTGTTCTTCAATCTTGTCGAGCAGCTCTGTCTTGGCC
>CAZHKL010000067.1:0-2955 GCA_964532695.1 uncultured Gammaproteobacteria bacterium
TTCTGGGGCAGTCAAGCCCAGTATCGTCTGACGGTCGAGGAGATTTTTCAAAAAGGCGCTTGGCGGCCAATGGGCGGCGTCTTGATCATTAGAACCCGTCGCTACCAGTCCTTTGCTTATGGCGATCGCCTTTCTTTGACCTGTCGACCCGAGCGTGCCCAGGGGTTTATGGATCGCGGTCGTCTGGTCCGAGTTGGATCAGGAGTCAGTTGTCTGGTGCGGGCGGGAATAGAACGTTTAAGCGAGAACGCGGCTGATCCGTTTTTGGGAGCGCTGATCAGATGGCGCGGCCGCGCCCTTGGGCAATTGGCTGATCTTTTTCCTGAACCACAAGCTGGGCTTGTTTCCGGACTGCTCGCGGGTGAACAATCCAGTCTTTCAGAAAATTTGCGCGTCAATCTGGCCCGGACCGGCACGAGGCATATGATAGCTATTTCTGGTTTTAATGTGGCCATGATTACGACGATGTTTTTTTCTCTTTCCGCTGTTCTTTTTCATCGTCGACGGGCTTTTTGGATTACTGGTTTTTTGCTTTTGGGATTTGTTTTTTTTGTGGGCGCGGGCGCTTCAGTCGTGCGGGCCAGTCTGATGGGCATCACGGTTTTGGCCGCTCGGGTCTGGGGACGACAGACCATTGGTTTACGGCTTTTGCTCTCGGTGATCATCTTGATGCTTTTGGTTAATCCCTGGCTGGTTTTTGATCTTGGTTTTATTCTTTCATTCTTAGCCACGGCTGGTCTGCTGATTTTTACCCAACCGCTTGAGCAAAAAATTAAATTCCTGCCGACGGCTTGGGGTTTGCGTCAGACAGCGGCCGAGACCTTGGCCGCGACCATCGCTACCCTGCCCGTGACTATTTTTTCTTTTGGCGCCCTCTCTCTAGTCGCGCCCTTGGTTAATTTTTTAGTCTTGCTGCTGGTCCCTTGGGCCACTTGGTTTGGGTTGAGTTCGCTTCTGGTTGGTCAGGTGTTTTTTCTTGGCCCCATAGTTAATTGGTTGACCGGAATTTTGCTCACGGCCATTCTTGGTTTTGTGGAATTTTTCGGCGCCTGGCCATTGGCGGCTATTATGTTTCCCCGCGCCTCAATCTGGCCGACTGTTCTTTTCATTGTTTTTACTGCTTTTATTCTCATTGCCGCGATTAGAATTTTGTTAAAAACCAAACCTAAAAGTCAAAGCTAGGCCTTGACCTGGATATTAAAAAAGTGGCTAAATATGGAACAAAAAAGGCAAAAAAATCAGCAAAAAAACTGGCTAATGTTTTTTGGATTGTTCTGGCGGCGAATTAAGAGGTGGTTTTTTTTAGGATTGGTGATTGGTTTGGGCGTGGTTTTGTATCGGCTGGAACATCCTGGGCTTTCTCCGTTCCCTGGTCCGGGACTGGAGATGACGGTTTTTAATGTTGGTCAAGGCGATGCTATTTTGGTTGAGGTCTCCCAGCGCGATCAAATTTTGATTGACGGCGGGCCCGATGACCTAATCTTGACTCGGCTCGGTCAGGCTATGCCGCTCGATGACCGGACCATTGAGCTTCTGGTTCTCACCCATCCTCATCTTGATCATTTGACCGGGTTGATTTCTGTTTTTGAGCGATATCAAGTGCTCAAAGTGATCTGGCCCGAATTGGCGAGTTTCACGACCGAGGATCATCTTTTTCGCGAGGCCGCCAAAAAAGAAGGAAGTCTCATTGAAATAATCAAGGGGATCAAGGAATTCAAGATAGCGGGAGTGGATTTTAAGATTGTTGCTCCCCTGGTTGGCGATCAAGTTAAAGAGCCCAATGATGCTTCGCTGGTGATGAAGATTACTTTTGGCGAGCAGGATATTCTTCTGATGGGTGATTTGGAGGCTGGGGGCGAAGAGGCGCTGATCAGGGAAAATCTGCCGCTCCAGTCCGCGGTCTTGAAAGTCGGCCATCACGGCTCCAAGAGTTCATCAACCGTTTCTTTTTTAGAGAAGGTCCGGCCGCGTTATGCCCTGATCTCGGTTGGCCGTAATAGTTATGGTCATCCTCACGCCGAGATTTTGAGGCGACTGGCGGCTTTGGGCAGTAAAATTTTTCGGACTGACCAGGATGGCGATCTAATCATCCGCACCGACGGTCAGAATTTGACGGTTTTCAATCGGAAATGATAGACTACTGTTTGAATTTATGTCGCCCCGACAAGAAAGAACATTTTTAATGATCAAACCTGATGGCGTCAGCCGCGGTTTGATTGGCGAAATTATTCGTCGTGTTGAGCAGCGCGGTTTAAAGGTCATCGCCCTGGAGATGTTTCAGCCCACGCGCGAGCAAATGGATAATCATTATCCCAAGGATGAAGCTTGGATCCGACGTTTAGGACAGAAGACCCTGACCACCTATGCCAAATATGGCTATGAGGCTCGCCAAGAATTGGGCTTGGAGGATGAATTGGGAATCGGTCAGAAGGTTCGCGGCTGGTTGATTGATTTTATGACCTCGGCTCCCTTGGTCAAAATGGTGGTCGAGGGTGTGCATGCCGTGGATATGATTCGTAAACTTTGCGGAGCGACAATGCCGGCCCTGGCGGAGATGGGAACCATTCGCGGTGATTTTTCTGTTGATTCGGCGGCCAGCGCCAATAAAGAGAAACGATCGGTCCATAATTTGGTCCACGCCTCGGAAACACCCGAAGAGGCGGCCCATGAAATCGCGCATTGGTTTTCATTGGATAAGATTCATTCTTATCAGCGAACCGACGAAGTTTTTTGAATAGGTTCTGATTGTCCACAGTGTTTTCCACAGTGTTTTCTTGACCCCTGATCAAAATTATGGTATGATAAAAAATGCGACTTATGGATAATACCACCGCTCGAGAGCTAAAGATGGTCAAAAGCATGGGCGTGATTACAATCGTTCTCGTGCTTTTTGTCTTTGCTTTTGGGGCAGTGTTTGGATAAGGTTCGCCCCAAGATATTCATCAACCTCTGCCA
>CAZHKL010000068.1:0-2939 GCA_964532695.1 uncultured Gammaproteobacteria bacterium
CGGTGGTGTCAAATTGACTCACGGTCGCTTGGCCGCCTGGTCGCGGGCCACTCATCACATTTTGGAAAAATCGAGCCAGAGTGTTAGCGGCCTGACCAAAACTCTCGCCAAAAAAACTCACTGGTATGGTTTCTGGGCCGGAAAGCGGCTCCAATCGGCAAAGACCAGGCAGCGGCTGGCCGCCGGTCATTGTAAAGGTGGCCGGATCAGAAGTCGCGTTGTCAGCCCGCCGAACAATCAGATGATGAAGAACATTTTCAATTGCCCCTTGAGGCACGCTATACTCGGCCGGCGCCTTAATGACAATTGAATCATTCTGCCAAAAACTAATTTCACAACTAGCCGGAAAATCAGTTCGACCAAAAGCGTTCCGGCCGTCATCGGTCTGGAAAATCACCTGACCAACGCGGCGACCAAAATTAGCGCCGGCAATAGTGAGATAAGTTCCAGGCGGACCCTGATCCGGCGTGACTGAAGTAATCATCGGCTGACCGGCTGTTTCCGGCGCCAAGACTTCAAAGGCTAAACTATTGGAACGAACGCCACCCGCCAAAACAGCCACCTCGGTCAGACCGGCGGGCAGGGGCGAGACCTGGCCCTGAACCTGATCAGATCGCCAACCCGTGACCAGGCCGGAGACAACCTGATTATCAGCCCGACGTCGAAATTCAAAAGCATCAGGACTCTCGCCAAAACCATTGCCCGACAATGTTAAATTATCACCCACTCGACCGCGATTCGGATTGACCAAACATAAGCCGGGCCGCAAAATATTACTCGGAGTAAAGTTGGCTACTATTCCGCGCTGATCATCAGTCCGGTCAGTTTCACCCGAGGCCGCGCGCACCTCAATTGGGCCAGCGGTTAACAGGGAATCGTTAGGCACCTGAACAATGATTTGCCGCGGCCCCCAAGCGACCGCGCAAGGCGCGAGCGGCGCGACCACATCATCTTCGGCCCCTGCCCCGCCCAAAAAAGTGACCAGGCCTGGATTAGAGCCAAAAAATTCGCCAGCCAAAGTAACATAGCTCCCTGCCCCGGCTGATAATGGATCAAAATTATCAATCCGCGGAGAATCAACGCAAACACCTGAACGGCAATCGCCAGAACGACAAGCAGTGACGCAGACCTCATCAGCCAGGCAGGCCTCGCCCGCGCATTTGCCGCAATATTCAACTGAAATTGGCTGGCCGCCGCAATCCAAACCAGTTTCACCCTCATCCTGAAAACCATTAAAACAATGCGCCGGCCGAATCACCACCGGCACATCTGAAGAACGGGTCTCATGATCATCAACATCAGTGGCCAGAGCGCTCAAGATCGGACAAGATTGAGCCGCCGCGCTGGCTGTGTCCCATTCTAAACTCGCGTCCACCGGAGTCAGAGCGGCGATCGGCGAGAGCAAACCAAAACCCAGTGAGTCTGCTCCAGAGAAAAACTCCACCGTGCCGACAGCCTGATCATCACTGGCTCGACCGCGAATCGAGAACCAGCCTGGTTCAATTGATTGACCGGACGAGGGCGTCATCAGACTAACCTCGGGCGGCGCGAGATCCAAACAATCGGCAATCGTTACCTCGGCTTGACAGGCGGAAGCGCCCAGCCCAGCCGCGCAGTTAATCGAACGAAAAGGCGGCTGACTGGAGCGAAGCCCGCCTTGAATCTCCAGCCGATAAGTGCGGCCCGGTTCAAAACATTTTTGCGCGGGCAAGGATGGACAATCAGTTGATGATCGAATCTCAAGACGACGGCCATCTGTTTCAAAGCCGACCGATGTGGTCAGCGGGTCGCCCACCGGCCGCAGGGTCACATTGGTTTCCACGGTTTCCGTCGCCACTGGTTCAGTCAGGGTGACGCGGATCACGCTGTTGCGGCAAAATCCGGTAAAATTTTCAGGTCGAGGAATTGGATCTTTGGGTCGAATGTCTTGAACCCGAAAACCAATCAAGGCCGCGCTCGGCGCTCCGACCGCGCCTCTCGGAACGGCTGGCGGCCGACCAGTCGTGGCTTCAACCAAGCGATTCAAAATAAAAGTGGTGATGGACCAAGCGGAAAGCACGATCACCAACCCAATCGCCGCGTTGATCAAGATTCGTTTGGCCGCAGTGATTTTCTCCTCTTCGCCCTGGGATGTCATTCAAGAAAAACCGCCGTAAAGCACCAAAAGCACGGCGATGATTCCCAAAACCGTCAGGGCGGTCCGAATGATCCGAGCAATAATCACTCGAGGATCAGCCGCCGAAAGAGCAATCTGCTGATTAACCGCGTTCACGCCCAAATCCAAGGTCGCGGCTCGAGTCAACTCAAAACTCAAAACCGCGCCCGTCAAAACCAAACCGCCAAAGATCAATAATTTGATGAAACGTTGATGAGTCATTTTTAGACTAAAAACTTACCCCGGCGCAAAGAGGACCGGCTTGAGCCTGGCCATTGCAACAATAAGGCAAATCAGGGGTGGGCAGACATTGGGGTCCGCTCGAGGGCACAAAACAATTTTGAAAAGTGTCTCGCAAACCAATGGTCAATTGAGGCACATAACCTTGAGACGGACCGCCAATCGGCGCTTTGTAAAACAAGGCATGGTCAACCAGGGCGCGGGTGGAAACGGCCGTGGCCGCGGCCAGATCATTGGCCGGCGCTTCGGAAACCAATCCGCCTTGACTATTTAAATCTTCGGCCGCCGTGGTAAACCAAAAACCATGACTGGGATTAGGGGTGAGTTTAACTGTATCAGTATTGACGCTGGAAAAAGACAAGGGTGTGTCAGAGGTGACAACCAAGGCCGTCTCGGGCAAAACATCTGGTTCCAACAAATTAGGACTAATGCTGGTTATCACTGGTCCGGTAATATCCAGGGCATTGGAAATATCAAAAGAATAGACGACCTGATCATCAGGTTGACCGCCGCGCTGATCCCCTTCTCGACCGCGATCATTTAA
>CAZHKL010000069.1:0-2905 GCA_964532695.1 uncultured Gammaproteobacteria bacterium
ACCATAAAGTTCTTTGCGGCCAAAGGGATAATCATATTCAATATCAATCGTTCGCCGGGAATAATGAGCCAATTCATTTTTGGACATCTCATGATCATGAAGACGCGCTTCCGGCACGCCCAGAAAATGGAGCCAGTCGTGCATCTCGGCGCGCCAGGATTCAAAGTGCTTTTTCCATTCAGCTTCGGGTGTAAAATATTCAAACTCCATCAGATCAAACTCGCGGGTCCGAAAAATGAAATTGCCAGGCGTGATTTCATTTCTAAAAACCCGACCTTGAGAAGCAATCCCAAAAGGCAGGCGCAAACGATGAGTGGTCAGAATATTGGCAAAATTGACAAACATGGCCTGGGCCAACTCTCCCCGAAGATAAGCCGCGGCTGATTCGTCCTCGAGCGGCCCAATAAAAGTCTTAAAAAGCAAATTAAAAGTGCGCGGCGCGGTCAGGGCGGCGCTGCCGCAAGCCGGGCACTGGCCCTTAATCTGATCAGCCCGACTGCGCTCATGACACTTTTTGCACTCAACCAACGGATCAGTGAATTCTCGGATATGACCCGAGGCTTCCCAGACTTTTGGATTCATAATAATCGCGGCCTCAAGACCAACCATATCTGAACGTTGATGGACAAACCGCCGCCACCATTCCTGCTTGATATTATTTTTAAGCTCCACCCCGAGCGGACCATAATCCCAGGAGTTGGCCAGCCCGCCATAAATCTCTGAACCGGGAAAAATAAAACCGCGCCGTTTGGCGAGGGAGGTGATTTTTTCCATTAAATCGGGTCTGCTCATACCTGACTAATGTCTTTTTCTTTTTCTTTGGCTAATTGCTCAATCTCCCCGCTGAATTGCTTAGTCAGCTTCTCTAGTTCGTCTTGACGGCGAAAACGTTCGTCCTCGCTGATTTTCTTTTCCTTTTCCATTTTCAAAATTTCGGCGCGGATTCTTTCCCGCAAACCGCGAAGGGTAATGCGGGCGACCTCGGTCTTCTCTTTCACGATCTTCAGCAGCTGCTCGCGCCGTTCTTGCGTCATCATCGGCATCACCAGACGGATAATTTTTCCCTGAATGGTCGGCCTGATTCCCAATTCAGTCGCCAGAATGGCTTTTTCAATTTCCTTAACTAGATTAACATCCCAAGGTTCAATCACTAAAGTCTTGGCGTCAGGCACCGAGATCGAAGCAACCCCCCTCAAGGGAGTGGGACGATTATAGGCCTCAACCATAATTCGATCGAGCAGGGCCGGATGCGCTCGACCGGAACGAATCTGGCTTAATTCTTCTTTGAAATGATCAATGGTTTTTTGAAATTCAATCTTTTTTTCAAGTAAAACCGGCATATCATTTTTTAAACATCGTCACCCCGAGATAAATCACGGATGGATTTTCCGAATCAACGAGCAGAGCTGTGGCCGCTCGGCGCGTCGGCAACTTTTCCGTTGACCAATTAGCCCCGCCATTGCTTGTCCGATAAAAGGTCGAATTCGTGCCATAGTAAATCTCTTGACCATTCTTGGGATTAAGAGCGAGCGAATGGATCGTCACACTGCCCGGCGGGGTAGCCAGTTTGAGGGCCTGCCAAGTGGTGCCGCCATCCACGCTTTGAAGAAGACCATACCGCATCGCCGCCACCACCAAACCAGCCGTGACCCGATCGCCAGTCAAGACGATGAGACCGCGACCACGATCAAATTCCTTGATCCCCTCGCTCAAATCATTCCAAGTCGCGCCGCCATCAATTGTTTTCCAAATTCCTTTATCCGCCAAACCAGCATACAAGACTCGGCTATCGCGGGGATCAAGGTAAAGGGTGGTCAAGCGATCATTGAATCGTTGAATTGGCGCCCAACTGGCCCCGCCATCCAAACTCTTCAAAAGATCGCCTGCCGTCGTACCCACATAAATCACGGCCGGATTAAACCAATCAATGGCCAAAACAGTCAGGGCCTGATCAGATCGGGATTCAAAATAAACTGGGTCATAACTGCGATTGCAATCAGTTGATTTCCAAAGCCGCGGTCCCAGGGTGAGATAAATGGTGCACCGATCTTTAGGATCAACCGCCACGGCCAGGACCCGACCGGTGTTCAATTGTTTTTGACGCTGCCAAGTCTCGCCGCTGTCATAAGAATAAAAAAGCCCGTCATCCTGACTTCCCAAATAGATGGCCAAATGATCTTGCGGATCCATGGCCAAGACGGCCACATTGATCTGGCTGATGGAATTCAAACCTTGAGAGGTGGGCCAGGCTGTCTTTTGCAGCCAATGTTCACCGCGGTCCGCGCTTTTCCAAAACCCGCCATCGCGCGCCGGGCCACCCCCGCCCCCCAATTGCAAACAGCCGACACCGGCCAAAACTAAAAAAATAATGATAGCGCTAGCTTTAAAAAATGATGGCATAACCTTAACCTAAATTACCCTAAAAAGTACTCAAAGGCAAGACGGGGATCAACCTGATGATGAACTGCTTCTTCCGCTTGGGCGAGACGTCGCAGACGGCGCGCTGTCTCTTGACTCGGTTTTTCAATCAGTTTTTCCCGAAAAATACGACGCCAAAATCGAAACTCTTGCTCAAGTGGTTCGCCTTTTAAACCCTTAACCATGGTCTCGATCCAAAGGAGACGTTCATAAAGCGCCTTGGTGAGCAGCCCCTGACGTTCTTGGCGCGCCTTTTCAAATTTCTGATAAGCGCGCTGATCAGAAGCAAAATCAAGAGCCACACCCGGACGACCCTGACAAATCTCGGCCAACTCATTGGCTTGGTCTCGGTCAAGCCCGCGGGCGAGCAGCCCTAAACGGATCGTCTCTCGAGGCACTAAATTGAAACGGACCAACTGAACTCGCGAAAGAATCGTTGGCAACAGACGGCGGCGGTCAGTCGCGAGCAAAATAATCAAGGTTTTGC
>CAZHKL010000070.1:0-2868 GCA_964532695.1 uncultured Gammaproteobacteria bacterium
GCGCTTCTCTTTCCCGCAGATTGTAACTTTGTTTTTTGTCTTTTGTTTCTTTGATCCTGTTACAAAATTGATCAGCAATGAATTTATAGAATAAATTGATTTGAAATGAGGCGGATTGATACAAAAATTTGACATCATGTTTAAGACTGTTTAAGCTAAGGGGGTATGACGTTATTAGGCTACAAGATCAATTCATTTATGAATCCGAATGTCTCTGATCGAGACGTCTGGATTCATTTTGAATTCTCGGGTAGTTTGGCTCTGATGGTCTAAATTTTGAAAAATTATCAGCCTCAAAACAACCTGGGAATTCTCCCAGGTTGTTTGTTTTCCATTGTCTGTTCGAGGAAAGGAGTCAAAATGCAACCGCGAACCATCTACTATCTCTTCCAAATCTTGATGGCAGGGGGAATGACGATCGTGGCCGCGATCTACACGCCCCTTTTGCTCGTCTTGGGATTGTCTCTGTCTCAGATTGCCTTGCTTAATGTTCTTTATTGGGTAATTGTGATTTTGCTGGAAATCCCCACTGGTCTTTTGGCCGATGCGCGCAGCCGAGCTTGGTCGCTTAAGGCCGGAGCGCTTTTTTCCGTGGTTGGAGCGGTGAGTTATTTTTTGGCTAATAATTTTTTGACCGCGCTTTTGAGCGAGGCAATGATTGCCATCGGTACGGCCTTTCTTTCCGGGATTGAGCAGGCTTGGATTACTGATGCTTTGGAGCGGCGAGGAGCGGCGTCGCGTTTTTGCCGTCGGCGCGATCTTTCGAGGTTTGGCCGCCTTACCCGCGGGCGCAATTGGCGCCCTAATTGGAGTGATTAGTTATCGTGTTGTTTGGCTTATCTCGGCTGGATTTTTTCTGGCGGCCTTTATTCTCCTGGTTCAAACGGTCAAGAATCACGGTGAACCATTGGTCCGTTTGAAGGAGAAGGAGGCTTGGCGACGTAGTTGGCAAGCGCTTCGAGAGCGGTCAGCGCTGAAATGGGCAACCGCAAGCGCGATGATCTTTGGTTTGATTGTGCCCTTTAATCATTATTGGGCGCCGCTCTTTAACGAGAGAGTCGGGAAATCAAATCTCTGGTTTGTTTGGTTGGCGCTTTATGGCGCCGTGACCTTGTCAGGAATTATTATCCGCCAGATTCGTGTTCGCCACGGCGAGGAAAATCATTGGTTGATGATGGCCTCGATGAGCGCGGGTTTGGGAATGATTGGTCTTTTTGTCAGCTCGGGTCTTTTTTGGTCTCTATTCTTTGTCATGCTTCATGAAATTGGCCGCGGCGCTTTCCAGCCGCTGCTTGATAACTTTACCCAGCATCACATTGAATCCGGCTATCGGGCGACTTATGGTTCGCTCCAGTCCTTGCTTGGTCGGACTGGTTTTGCCATCACCTTGTTCGGGGTCTGGTTTCTCACCCTTGGTCAGCCTGCAACCACCCTCACTATGACCACCGTACTTCTAATCTGTGGTTCCATTTTGGTGTTGGCTTCTCTTATTCTCTGGCTGTTTTTTCCCCATCATCGAGCTGCGGGGTGAGCTTCTCACTGCCCGACAGTGAAGAATTGTGATGAGAAGTACTTTGTCCACATCTTGTGGACTTTTTTATTTTTTGAGCTTATTTGAGAGGATTTTAATATGATTGACAGGCTTTGACCCGTGGGTGAAAATGGTGTAAAATAGATATATCAGGGTAAAAAGTGGGGGAAAGTGGTGGATTAAATGTTTGTCTGTGGATATGTTTATTGGTGAATATCGTCATACGATTGATGAAAAAGGGAGAATCGCCCTGCCGGCTAAATTTAAAAATGCTTTAAAGGATGGGGCAGTGGTGACCAGAGGGTTGGATAATTGTTTGTTCCTTTATCCAAAATTAGAATGGGTGAATTTGGCCTCGCGCCTGGCCAGTTTACCAATTTCCCAAGCGGACAATCGCGCTTTTGCGCGGTTGATGCTGGCCGGAGCAATGGATGTATTTCTGGATAAACAGGGTCGGATTGTCTTACCGGATTATTTGCGTCAATACGCTGGTCTTGGTCGAGAGGTTGTGCTGACCGGTCTTTATAATCGTTTAGAAATTTGGAGCCGGGAGGTTTGGGAACAATATTCGAAAAACACGGAAAAAACAGGCGCGGACATTGCTGAACGATTGGGTCAGTTGGGGGTTTAAGGATGGAGAGGGCGCTTGTCTTTCTCTCTTATGACTCATCAGCCTGTCCTCTTGGATAAGGTTTTAGAGATTTTTGCGCCCCGGCCGGGCAGACGATTCATTGACGCCACGATTGGCCGCGGCGGCCATGCCCGCCGAATTTTGGAAAAGATCGCGCCAACCGGCAGATTGTTGGGCCTGGATCGGCGAGAAGAAAATATCAAGCGATTAGAAAAGGAGTTGATTGATTTTCAAGAACAATTAATTTTAGTCAGGAGTAATTTTAAGGATTTAAAAAAAGTCGCTTATGATCATGCAATGGTTCAACCTGATGGTATTCTCCTGGACTTGGGCGTCTCAAGCGAGGAATTATCAGATCCGTCGCTGGGTTTGAGTTTTCTCGTTGATGGGCCGTTGGATATGAGACTGGACAGCGAGGGTGAGACAGCGGCCGAGATAGTCAATTATTATTCAGTCCAAGATTTAACCGCCCTGATCCGTCGTTTTGGAGAAGAACGTTATGCCGCGGCCGTGGCCAAGGCAATTATCGCCGAGCGAAAGAAAGATCGGATTCTGACGACAAAGAGACTGGCTCGAATCATTGTTCAAGCTGTACCGCAAAATTATGAACACGGTCGGATTCATCCGGCCACGAGAACTTTTCAAGCCTTGCGGATCGCGGTTAATCAGGAACTGGAAAATCTCGAACTGGTCCTGCCTCAAGCCG
>CAZHKL010000071.1:0-2795 GCA_964532695.1 uncultured Gammaproteobacteria bacterium
GGTTTGAATATTTCTTTGACCCAGGAAAACCTGATTCAGGGTCTGTCGGTGGTCGGCCGAATCATCGCCCGAAATGTCAATCTGCCCATTCTTCAAAATGTTTTGATTAAAATTCAAAATAATGTTCTAAAACTTTCCACCACTAATCTTGAGTTGGCGATCAATTGTTTAGTGCGAGGCAGGGTTGATCTTGAAGGAGAGGGAACAGTTCCCGCTCGCCTTTTAACCGATTTTATTTCTCTTCTGCCGCCAGATAAGGTTGATCTAACCTTTCAAGGTCAAAATTTAAAAATTCGATCAGGCAAATTTGAAACTGAACTGCAGGGCACCCCCTCCTCTGAATTTCCCGTTATTCCCCAGGTCAGTGAGGGAACCGCCTATCTGATCCCCGCCGATCAACTTCGAGAGGCCCTGACCACAGTGATGTTTGCTGTTTCTCAACATGAATCGCGTCCAGAACTAACTGGCGTTTTTTTTGGTTTTAATCAACCCGCGTCTGGAGGGTCGACCCTAACCCTGGCTGCGACTGACAGTTATCGGTTGGCCGAGGCCATAATCCCACTTGGTCCAGAGTCGCGGCCTGATCAGCATTTAGTTATTGTTCCCGCCCGAACCGCCATTGAACTCACTCGGATTCTTGGTCTTTTAGGCAATGATGTTAATGCCCCGGTTAATTTGGAAATGCTGATTTCCGAAAATCAAATACAACTAAGCGCGGGAAATCTTGAGTTAATCTCCCGAGTGGTGGCTGGACAATATCCTGATTATCGTCAAATTATTCCAGCTCATTTTGAGACCGAGGCGACCCTGTCTCGCGAGGAGTTGATCCAGGCGGTCAAGGCGGCTAGTCTTTTTTCCAAGGCCGGACTTTATGATGTCCGGCTTAATTTTAAGACCGGGGGGCCGTTAGTTGTTCACGCGGCCGAGGCCGGGACAGGTGAATATCAAAGCGAGGTTGGCGGTGAGGTGACGGGTAAAGAAAATATGGTCGTGGTGAATTATAAATATCTGCTGGAGGGTTTAGCCGCGATTCGCGACGAAGAGGTTGTTTTCAAAATGATTGACGCGGCCAATCCTTGTTTATTAGTGCCTAAAAACAAGGAGGAGCGGTATCTCTACATTGTGATGCCGATTAAGCAATAGGTTTTATTTTTATGAAGCAACGCGGTTCAGCTACAATTTGGGTAGTGGTGGCCATTCTCATTGTCTTGGGTCTGGCCTATTGGGCCAGCCAAAAATCAAGCGGCCCGGGCGGCAGTGTTGGACTGCCGGCCGGACCAGTCAAGATCGGCGTTCTCCAGCCATTGACCGGTGACGCGGCCTCTTATGGCGAAGCGGAAAATCGGGCCATGGCCGTGGCGGTTGAAGAAATCAATCAAGCTGGGGGAATTAATGGTCATGAAATTCAACTCGTGACTGAAGACGGCAAATGTGATCCGCAGGCCGGCGGCTTGGCAGCCCAGAAACTAATTAATATTGACCAGGTCAAGGTGATTATTGGCGGCGCCTGTTCAGGTGAGACCTTAGCGGCGGCTAAAATCACTGAACCAGCCAAGGTTATCCTCATCTCCCCATCCGCCTCAAGCCCCAAGGTGACCGAGGCTGGAGATTTTGTCTTTCGAACCTATCCCTCGGATAGTTTAGCTGGCAAGATCGCGGCTGGTTTTGCCTCGAAAAAACTTGAAGCCAAAAAGGCCGCGGTTTTGACCGAGCTGACTGATTATGCTCAAGGTCTGCGCGAGGTCTATAAAAAAACATTTGAGGATTTGGGCGGCACGATCGTGGCTGATGAGACCTACAACACCGGCGATACTGACTTCCGCACCTCGATTGTTAAAATTAAGTCTGCTCGACCCGAGGTGATTTATGTGGTGCCGCAATCAGCCACGCCCGGACTGATGATCTTCAAACAGTTAAGGGAAAATAAGGTGACGGCCAAATTCACCACGGCCGAGGTTTTGCTTGATCGTCAGATCGTTAAGGACAACGCGGCTGTTTTGGAGGGAGTGATTGGTGTTGAACCAGCGGTTGATTGGGAAGAAAATCCCAAGGCTCGGGCTTTGCGCGATGGTCATCGGGCTAAATTTGACGGGGCTGATCCAGGCTCATTTGCGGCTAATGCTTATGACGCGGTTTATCTGGTTAAAGAGGCGATTGCGGCCAATGGTTTGGATACCGAAAAAATCAGAGACTGGTTATACCAAGTTAAAGATTGGGAAGGAGCAGTGGGCAGGCTGACCTTGGATCAGAATGGCGATCCAGTAATGGGAGAAAATGTGCGTGAAATTAAGGGCGGGGAGGTAAAGGATTTGGGGCCCTGGACGCCGTAATGATGGTTAAGCGAGCGAGAACAAAAGATGGGGCCGAACAGGGCCTCATCTTTATGTTATAATGAGGCCGTCTCAAAATCTTTTTATGACTCTTTTTTTTCAGATTGTTATCAATGGTCTTTTGGCGGCCTCAATCTATGCCTTGGTGGCTGGCGGCTTATCCTTTCTCCACACCACGACCAGAATTTTTCATCTGGCCCATGGCGTCGTCGTGGTCGGGGCGGGTTATGTTTTTTGGTGGTTTTGGATTGACCAACATCTGAATCCAATTTTAGCCGCTTTCCTTGCAGTGGTGATGGCTGGTTTGGCAGGGGTGGCGATGAATGAATTTGTTTATGAACGTTTGCGTCGGCGCGGCGGTCAAGGCTTAAGCTATCTGATTGCCACCCTGGCCCTCTTGATGCTTGGCACGGCCTTGATTTTAGCTTTGTTTGGCGCCGCGCCGCGCGTCTTTCAATTTCAAAC
>CAZHKL010000072.1:0-2444 GCA_964532695.1 uncultured Gammaproteobacteria bacterium
CTCGGCATCGCTCCGGCTTTCGAATCCTGACGTGACGCACGCAGGTGCGTCACTGTCTGAAATATAAATTGCCCCCGCCAGGATTCGAACCTGGAACCTCCTCGTCCGAAGCGAGGCGCTATAATCCATTAAGCTACGAGGGCGTCTTGGCCCATCTATCACTATTTATTTTTCAAGCCCAACCCTTGACCTCGAGAGCGCGCAAAGCCGCGGACACTTGGGCCTCTTGTTTTGATGAACCCTCGCCCACCGCGACCATTTCGTCATCAAGATAAATCCCCACCTTAAACCACTTGGCATGATCTGGCCCCTTCTCTTCCAACACTCGATAAGTCGGCGTAACGCTGTATTTATCTTGGGCCATTTCCTGAAATCGACTCTTCGGATCAAGATAGAGACCGTGTTCTAAAATATAAGGCAGCTTGACCAGCACCAGCCGCTGAATAAATTGCCGGGCCGCTTCCATACCTTGATCCAGATAAATCGCTCCAATCACGGCTTCAAAAGCATTAGCCAAAATGAATTGCCGGGCCTTGGAGCCGCTATCTTTTTCTTCGCCTCGCGATAGATAAAGATGATCTTCAAGGCTAATCTCACTAGCCAATTCGGAAAGCATTCGAGCATTGACCAGACTTGCCCGCCAGTTCGTCAGTTCGCCCTCGGGGTTGGGGTAATTCCGGTAAAGATATTCTGTCACCACGAGCTCGAGCACGGCATCACCCAAAAACTCCAACCGCTCATTTTGATTCAAAGGAAAATCAGGATGTTCATTAAGATAAGAGCGATGAACAACCGCCTCGGTCAGCAAATCCTGATTGCTGAAATTGACGCCAATTTTTTTCTCCAAACTAGAAATATCTTTCATATTTTTTTCTCTTCTTTGGGCGGAGCGGGTTTTTCCAAATCAATCTTTTTCAATTCTCCGGCATTGACCATATCTCGAAAAATAGCGCCCAAAACCCCGTTCACGAACTTACTTGAAGATTCACCGCCAAAAGTTTTGGCTAATTCTATCGCTTCATTGATGGCCACTTTAGATGGAACATCCTCGGAAAATTTGAGTTCATAGACTCCTAATCGCAGAATATTTCGATCAACATTAGTAATCTGATCCAAGGGCCATTCGGGCGCGTATTTGATAATCAAGGCATCAATCGCCTGACGGCGCAAAATCACCCCGTCCAAAATCTCTTGGATAAAACCCTGGTCGTCAAAAGTTGGGGCAAACTCCTTGAGATTATTCTTGATGATGGAGGATAAATTTTTCTGACCATGATCAAAGTCCCACTCGTAGAGCGACTGCATTGCGATCGTTCTGGCCAGATGGCGATTGGACATGTTTATGGAGCCGCGGGTGGAGGTTTTTTCTCCAGGGCGGTCTTGATTTTGAGAACCTGACGGCCGGCGTAGTAACCGCAAAAACCGCAAGCATGGTGCGGTTTCACTTCTTGGCCACAATGTCCGCAACGGGAAAGATCCATTGCTCGGAGAGCAAAATGCGCGGCCCGACGACGTTTGTCTGAACTTGTCCGACGATGACCAGGTAAACCCATATTTGGCTGAATCTTAAGTTAACATAAGGCCAGACTAAGAGCAAGCCTGGTGATGGTGATCAAATTCTGAAACCTCCAAGACCTGACCTTTTATTTGACCGACCCAAGGCCAAGCCTTCTAAACAAAGGTCACACTGGCCACACTATCCTTTTCTTCCTTAAAACGCATCAGACGCACGCCCTGGGTCGCTCGACCCAAAACTGAAATCGTGCCAAAGGGCAGGCGGATGACTTGACCCTGTTGGGAAATAACAATCAAATCACGCTCATCCTTGGCATTGGAAACTTGGGCATAGACAATTTCTCCGGTTTTACTGGTTACCCTAGCTGTCTTAATACCCTTGCCGCCGCGATGTTGAACCTTGTAATACTTGAGATTAGAACGTTTGCCAAAACCATTCTTCATCACCACCAGCAATTCCATCAATCCTTTTTTAACCATTTCTGGATCAACAATATCCAAACTGACCACCTCATCGCCCCGACCCAACCGCATACCGCGCACACCCGAAGCCACCCGACCCATCGCTCGGACATCTTTTTCCTTGAAACGGATGGCTTGACCCTTGGCAGTGACCAAGACCAACTCATCCTGACCGGTCGAGGGTTTGACCCATTCCAAAGTATCTTCACCGCGCAAACGTACCGCAATCAAACCAGAGCGCCGCACCGCTTCAAAATCGCTAAGATCGGTTTTCTTAATCGTGCCGGCTCGAGTCACCATCACCAAATACTTATATTCCTTTAAATCAGTCAAGGAAAGGGCGGCGGAAACCTTCTCGCCCGGCCCTAATTGCAGAAAATTAACCAAGGCCAAACCCTTGGCCAGGCGACTGGCTGCGGGCACATCATAGGCCTTGAGCTGAAAAACGCGGCCTCGGGTCGTAAAAA
>CAZHKL010000073.1:0-2377 GCA_964532695.1 uncultured Gammaproteobacteria bacterium
GTTCAATTGATTGGTTCCCGGAACCAATCAGATTTGTTGTTTGTCCAAAAAGAAAACCTCGGCCGCCACCCCCCGCCATAAGCGAGGCTCCGCTTTCAGCGGGGCCGTGGGTTGGCGGGGTGAAGCTCCGGATACCCCGGGCTTACGCCCGAGGAGCTTCATTTCCGTTTTTGTTTTTTATCCGAAGGGAATATCTCCATAAGAGATGTTTCGCTCGCCTCGACGGCGATATGATATAATTTTAGTGATGTCCAAATACCCCTTTTCAAATGATTCTCATTAAAAGCGCAAAGATTGTTGACGGTTCGGGCATTCGGGAGCCGTTCGTGGCCGATGTTTTGCTGAAAGAAAATAAAATTGCCGCTATCGGTAAATTTCCCCAGAAAAAAGCCGACCTGGTGATTGACGGTTTGGGCTTGTATCTTACGCCGGGGTTCATTGACGTGAATACCGATTCCGATCACCACTTGTCCCTTTTTACCAACCCAGCCCAGCAGGACTTTTTGACCCAAGGCGTAACCACTATTTTCGGCGGCCTTTGCGGTTCGTCTCTGGCGCCGCTTATTTATGGAACGCTGGATTCCATTCGGAAGTGGACCGACATCAGCCAGGTCAATATTGACTGGCATTCGATGGGGGAGTTTTTTAAAGTCCTAGGCCAGCTGAATTTGGGCGTCAATTTTGGAACTTTGGTTGGCCACTCTACCGTTCGCCGGGCATTGATTGGTGAAGATTTTCGAGACCTGACCATTCCGGAGCTGATCAATTTTAAAAAGCTGATCCGCGATTCCATGAACGAAGGCGCTTTCGGTTTATCAACCGGCCTTGGTTACGCGCACGCCAAGCGCGTGCCATATTCTGAAATTAAAGAACTGGTAAGCGCGGTAGCGGAAAATAACGGCGTTTATGCCACTCATCTTCGCGATGATAAAGAAGGATTGCTGGCTTCCGTTGCCGAAACGGTGAAAATAGCCATGGAGACCGGCGCTAAAACCATTATTAATCATTTCAAGCCGATCATCGGTTTTGAGCATGATTATCGCAAAGCGGTTGAGTATATTCACAATGTCGCAAGCACCGTGAATATCCACTTTGACAGCTATCCCTTTGATGAAAGCGTGGTGCCGATTTACACGCTGTTGCCCGGTTGGGCCCAGATCGGCAATTTGGAAATTATGCGGTCTTACATTAATAATCCCGACACTCGCGAGAGGATCGCGCGAGAACTCGGCCGCCTTAACGGCGATGACATAAGGATCGCGCAAGCAACCAACCGTGAATATCTGTTGGGAAAAACTTTGACCGAATTTGCCGCTAATCAAGAATTGAGCGTCCCCGAGGCGCTTTTGAAACTGATGAATTTGACCAACCTTCGAGCGACAGTTTTTTACCGCAACATCAATCTTGATTTCCTAATCCAAAATCTAGAAAGAGACCAAGCATTGATTGCTTCCAACGGCGCCAGCTTGCCCGAATCCGCCGACTGGCGGACCAAAATTATTAAGCACGAGCGTTTTTATAATACCTTCCCGAAGTTTCTGGAAACCGTGCTTCGGAAAAAAATGTTGAGCTTGCCGCAAGCCATCCAAAAGATCACCTCCGTTCCGGCGAAAAAATTCGGATTGAAAAATCGCGGCCTGATAGCGGAAGACAACATTGCTGATCTGAATCTCATTTCGGTCCAATCGGGCGCGGTAAAAATCGAGCACGTTTTTGTAAATGGCAGACTTTCAGTAAAGGATCGGCAGACAACCGGAAACTACGCGGGAACAGTTCTTAGACGGTTGTAATTGGTAAATGGTAAATTGTAATTAAGTAATCAGTAATTTGGAAAAGGTTGAAAAACCTAATTACTATTTACTAATTACCGCAACATATGAAGCCCCATAAGCCGGATTATCTCATTCTTTTCTGCCTCGCGTTTTTGGTAATTTTCGGCCTGGTCACGCTCGCGAGCGCTTCCTCTCATCTTGGCCAGACGAAATTCAACGACAGCAATTACTATTTAAAGCACCAAATGCTTTATGGATTGAGCGCGGGCTTAATAGGATTTTTCGCGGCCTACAAAATCCACTATCGCCGCTATGAAAAAATGGCGGTTTTTCTGTTGATTTTAAGCGTTGCCGCCCTCGTTCTGGTTTTTACCTCCGTGGGATTTGAAGCCGGAGGCGCCGAGCGCTGGGTCAAGATCGGTCCGCTGACTTTCCAGCCGGCGGAGTTTTTAAAAATAACTTTTGTTTTATATCTGGCGGCTTGGCTCGCCAGGCAAGGGGAGCGGCACCACAGTTTTTATAAAGGGTTTGTGCCTTTATTTATAGTGCTGGCAATTGTCGCGGGAATCTTATTCAAACAGCCGGCCACCACGACCGTAGTGATC
>CAZHKL010000074.1:0-2340 GCA_964532695.1 uncultured Gammaproteobacteria bacterium
CGCGACCGAGCGAGCGGAAGCGAGCGAGAGTCGTGATCAAATCCTCTCCCGCCCACTGCTCGGCTTGGCGCACTGCAGCTTAGCCACTCGCTCATTTGAGATCAATACAATGTTTAAGAAAAGACCACAATTTACTGATGAATTGAATCATTCCCGAAGGGAGTCGGTTTTAATTTCGGCCTTTGGGCCGAAAATGGGGCGCTGGATTTTAGCCCTGCTTGAGGTGGTTCAAGTGGGCGTGCTTTCTTTGGCCCTGGTCATTTTGATTCGAACCTTTCTGGTTCAGCCGTTTTATGTTAAGGGCGCTTCAATGGAGCCAAGTTTTTTTGATCATGAATATCTTTTGATTGACGAACTCTCTTATCGTTTTCGCGAACCAGAACGGGGCGAGATCGTTGTTTTTCGTTATCCCCGCAATCCGCGCGAGTTTTTCATCAAGCGGATTATTGGTCTGCCGGGCGAAACCGTGGATATTCGTGACGGGAAGGTGCGCCTGGCCACTCGGGAAAATCCTTCCGGTTTGATTTTAAAGGAGCCTTATCTTGATGATCTCACCACGATCGGCGAACGGCGGGCGGTCTTGGGAGTTGACGAGTATTTTTTAATGGGCGATAATCGCGACGCTAGTTTGGATTCGCGGATGTTCGGTTCAGTGCGGCGCGCTTTAATTGTCGGCCGGGTTTGGGTGCGCGGTTGGCCCCTGGATCGTCTCGGCAAGTTTGAGACGCCGAAGTATAACTTCTAACACGTTCGAGGCTGGGCCGGCCTGCTTCATCATCCCAAGTCTAGCCTTTGATTGATTATGTTTAAGAGGGTTGAAAAAAAGAAAATTAAGATTCCCGCGGTCAAGAGTGAAGAAAAGCCAAAGACCGAGGAGGCGGCTGCCTTGACTGGGCCGATCAAGTCCGTGCCAGTGGTTGAGGCCTTGCGCGGCTTTAAAGATATTATGCCGCAGGAGGCGGTCTATTGGCAGTGGATTGAAGCGCGGGCGCGGGAGATTGCCGCGGCCTATGGTTTTGGCTGGGTCGAAACACCGATCCTCGAATCATCTTCGCTTTTTGTTCGTTCCATTGGCCGAACGACTGACATTGTGGAAAAGGAGATGTTTCGTTTTCTTGATCAGGGCGGCGATGATGTGGCCCTGCGTCCGGAAAACACGGCCGGTTTAGTTCGGGCTTATATTAGTCATGGTCTTCTGAATCAGCCTCAACCCGTGAAGTTATGGTATTGGGGACCAATGTTTCGTCATGATCGGCCGCAGGCTGGGCGTTACCGTGAGTTTCATCAATGGGGTTGTGAAACCTTTGGCGAGACCAAACCAATTGCGGACGCGGAGTTGATTTTGGTTGGTTGGGGACTTTTGCGCGAGTTGGGGCTTAATCTCGTGGTCTCAATCAACAGCATTGGCGATCCAGCCAGTCGGGAGACCTATAAAGAACAGTTGGTGAATTGGTATCGTCAGCATCGGACTGGTCTTTGCGAGGATTGCAAGCGGCGTCTGCAAAAAAATCCCCTCCGACTTCTTGATTGCAAAGAAGAGGGCTGCCGCGCCATTCGAGGAAACGCGCCTCAAATTTTGGACGCCCTGAATGAGGAATCAAAAAATCATTTTATGCGGGTTTTGGAATATCTGGATGAGGCCGAGGTGTCTTACGCCCTTGATCCCTACTTGGTGCGCGGTTTGGACTACTATAATCGGACTGTTTTTGAGTTTGTCATCTCCAGCGAGGAGGAACGGGCTCAAGCCGCCTTGGGCGGCGGCGGCCGATACGATGGTTTGGTGGAACTCTTAGGCGGTCGACCGACGCCGGCCGTTGGTTTTGCTCTGGGCATTGAACGTGTCATCTTGGCCCTGAAGGCGGCGAATATTAATCCGCCGGCAATTTCCAAGGCTGATGTTTTTTTGGCGCAACTGGGTGAACCGGCCAAACGGAAGAGCTTGATTCTTTTTGAGGAATTTCGGCGCGCTGGACTAAGCGCGATCGCCGCCTTTCCCAAGGATTCGTTAAAATCTCAACTTGAATTAGCCAACAAGGCTGGGGTTCGTTTCACGGTCATTATCGGTCAGAAAGAGATTTTAGACGGCACGGTTATTATTCGCGATATGGAGTCAGGTGTTCAAGAGACGCATGATCAGAAGAAATTAATTGCTGAATTGAAGCGAAAATTAGAAACAGTCGCTTCGCTTCCCTCAACGAGTCAGTCGCCAAATTTGAGCGAACCAGAACTAGAGACGGAAACAGAAATCGAGGAAAAGACCGCTTCGCCGGAAGAATCTCTTGACAAAACAGAAAAAGAAGGCGAGGATTCGGGAGGGGTTTAGGAGATAGGGTTTAAGAC
>CAZHKL010000075.1:0-2275 GCA_964532695.1 uncultured Gammaproteobacteria bacterium
GCTCCCGCAAATCCTGGCCCGAGACTTCGCCAGTCGCGGCTCCATGCTCGCCCACGCCCAAATCTTGCGCTCCTAAATGATAAGGACTGCGCCGCAGCACCGCCCCCACCGGCCAAAGAGCGGGAAAGGACGGGCAAATCACCACTCGCGCTCGCGGCTTGGGCAGCGCGCGCCGAATCCTCTCGGCGAGATGAGTGCTCTCCCTGACTCCTAAATACATTTTCCAATTAGCCACAATAAATTTCATATTACGAATCTCCAATCGTTTTCACGATCGTGAAAAAATTTTCACGATCGTGAAAAGAAGAATTATTTAAACTTCATTAACTTGATGAACCGTCTTGAATCTTCAAATGGACCAATCATAGCCGCGGCCATTTTTTGAGAATTAAGCACTTGCCGCGCCACCGCCCGCACCTCTTCGCTTCTGACCGCAAAAATCTCGGCCAATTTTTCATCCGGAGTTTTTATCTTGTCCAGATGCAACTCTTGCTTGCCAAAAAATTCAGCCACAGCTTGAGAATCCTCCATAGCCAAAGTCAGACGACCGCGAATATTTTCTTTGCCCCGGGCCAGTTCGCTGTTTGTCACGCCGCTCCTCGACAATCGCCCAAGTTCAGTTGCGATCACCTTCAGGGCCTCATCCGCCCGACTCTTATCCAGTCCGGCTTGAACCACCAAATTACCCATATCTTCATAAGCATTGATTGAGGAATGAACCGAGTAAGCCAGGCCGCGCCGTTCACGCACGGCAATAAAAAGACGCGAAGACATCGTGCCGCCCAAAATCGTGGAAAGAACATTCAAAGCCGGGAGTCTCTGATCGGCCAGGGCCAAGGCCGGAAAACCCAAGGCCACCTGCACCTGATCAGTTTGTTTGAACCTGAATTTCAAGCGCGGACCCTGACGATGCCCGGGGCGAGATCGGAAAGATTGAAACCGGGCCCGGCGAGCCAAACCTGACTTGAGCTGACCAAAGGTGCGCTCAATCGCGATTCTAATTTTTTCCGGCAAACGCCCAGCCGCCACCAGCACTGTTTCCACCGGCCGATAATGCGCCTGACGGAAATCAATCAATTCTTGACGGTCAATTCGGGCGAGGGTCTGCTCATTGCCCGCGATCCGCCAACCCAAGGAACTGCCGCGAAAAAGCTCTTCTTCAAAAAGTTCTTCCACCAGCATGATGGGATTGTCTTCGTACATATGAATCTCTTCCAAGATCACTCGCCTCTCCCGCTCCACCTCCTCATGTTTAACTAAAGAATTGGCCAGCATATCGTGCATAATGTCCAAAGCCAAATCGGTTTTTTCATAATTCAGCTTGATGTAATAGCCCGTGTGATCCTTGCCGGTGAAGGCATTATACTCGGCGCCCACCCCATCGAGTTCGCGGGCAATCAAGGTCGTCTCCGGTCGCTTTTTTGTGCCCTTAAACATCATATGCTCGAGGAAATGCGAAATCCCCAATGTTTTCTGTTTCTCATAACGAGAACCAATCCGAAAAAGAGCCAAAAGAGTGATGGCCTTGGTGTCCTCGTGAGGCGCCAAAATCACCCGCAAACCATTAGACAATAAAAACTTTTGATGCATAAATTTTAAACACTCGCCTCTTCTTTTGACCAAATCGAAACCACGCTGTTTGAACCGCCAGCCTTGGTGGTGACTCGAGCTCAGTGGACTAAGGAAGACCAAATTCTCTCATAGGCGAGTGATCTTTTCCCGAAGATAAGGAATTAACTCAACCATAGCCACTCGCTCTTGTTTGGTTGTATCGCGATCACGGACCGTGACGGTTTGATCTTCTAAGGAATCAAAATCCACTGTGACACAATAGGGCGTGCCGATCTCATCTTGACTGTAATAACGTTTGCCAATATTGCCGCGATCATCCCAACCAACCGGGGATTGGAGATTAGAGATTGGAGATTGGAGCGAGGTATAGATTTCCCGCGCCAAGGCAACCAATGGCGGCTTATTAGCCAGGAGAGGAAAAACCGCAACCTTGTAAGGCGCGAGGCGCGGTGGAAGCGCGAGAATGACCCGATCCTTTTCCTCGCGATACGCCTCAAGCATCACCACCAAAACCGTGCGGTCAATGCCAAAGGTTGGTTCAACCACATGGGGAATAAATTTTTCGCCCGTCTCGGGGTCATGATAGCGCAGGTCAGCCCCGCTCTGGGTCATATGATTTTTCAAATCAAAATCCGTCCGATAGGCCAAACCATAAAGTTCTTTGCGGCCAAAGGGATAATCATATTCAATATCAATCGTTCGC
>CAZHKL010000076.1:0-2232 GCA_964532695.1 uncultured Gammaproteobacteria bacterium
GGTATGATTGATAAAAAATTTTTCACGATCGTGAAAAATCAGCATCGTCAATACGAGTTATCTTATCGCGGGCTGGTCACTGGCGCGAATCAAGCTCAAAATTTGGCCAAGCGAGCGATTTTTGCTTTTCATCGAGGTGAGAGAAAAAATGGTTCTGCTTTGTTGGCCGAAGCGGGCAAGCTTTTTGCTGATTTTTTTGGTATTAAGAATCCCGAGCCATTGCTTCGCTCCGAGGGTGTCTATCGCGCGGCCCTGGAAGAATTTATTGAGGCCTCGTTTTTGGAACAATTTATCTTGGGCAAGTCTTTGGATCAAGTTAAAGTTAAAGCCGGGCTTGAGGCGGAACCCTATCTTGGCGGTTTGGCGGATTTGACTGGCGAACTGGTGCGTTATGCGATTGGTCGAGCGACCGCGGGCGACGAAAAAGAAGTTGAGCGCGCCCATCGAACACTTGATCAAGTGATGGCTTTTTTGATCGGGCTTGATTTGACCGGATACTTGCGCACGAAATTTGATCAAGCAAAAAACAGCGCTCGACGTATGGAAGAAATAAGATATGATGTTTCTTTATGGCGGCGCGGCCAAAAGTAGCCGCGATTGTCGTGGCTTACAACGAGGCCGAGACGATCGGGGGCGTGATTCGACCGATGGTCCAAGCTCATCTTTTTGATGAGATCATTGTGATCAGCGACGGTTCAACTGACCAGACGGCGCTTCGCGCTCGTCAAGCCGGCGCCACCCTGGTTCATGAATTGCCAATCAAGGGGGGTAAGGGCCAAGCGATGCTTCATGGTCTGACCCACACCGACGCGCCGATTTTATTTTTTGCTGATGCGGATTTAATTGGTTTGCGGCCGGAACACTTGGCCGCCATTCTGGAGCCAGTGTTGTCGGGAAAAAAGATGATGAATGTCGGTCTGCGCGATCGGGGAAAATTTTTGACGCTTCTGGCCGCTCATTTGCCGTTGATTGGCGGTGAACGAGCCCTGGCTCGCCATGTGATCAGCAGTGTTGATCCTAAATTTCTTCAGGGATTTATGATCGAATCAACTCTAAATTATCATTGTCGGAAAGAAAAACTCGCCTATGGCAGTGTGTCTTGTCCAGGATTGAAAATCAAAAGAAAAATGGAAAAGGTTGGCTTTTGGTCGGGGTTCAAAGAGTATTTAAGAATGTATTTTCAAGTGATCAAGGCCATGATTTTGGTGCGGATCGTTAAATTTGAAAAGTAGGTATGCGGGTTCTGATTCTGGGTTTGGGCAGTTATCCCGAAGGAAGCGGAGTGTCCGCCGCTCGTTTTTTTATTCGTCAGGGCGAGGAGGTAATGATCACTGATTTGAAAACAGAACGAGAACTGCGCCAGACCGTCAATCAAGTCAAGCGAGAAGCCCGTCGGGTCGGGTCGAAAGTGAAGTTTCATTTGGGAGGGCATCGTCTGGTTGATATCTTGAAGGCGGATTTGATTATCCGCAATCCCGGTGTGCCAAATCAGTCGTCTTGGCTCGTCGCGGCCCGTCGGCAAGGGATCCCCATTTACACGGATGTGAGTTTTTTTCTGACTCGAGCGCCTTGTCTGGTCATCGGGGTGACGGGCACGCGGGGAAAGAGCACGACCACGGCCTTGATTGGCGAGATGATGCGGAGAAAAAATAAAAAAACCTTTGTCGGCGGAAATATTCAAAAATCGCCTCTTATTTTTTTGGATCAACTTGATTCGGATTCAATCGCGGTTCTGGAATTGTCCAGTTGGATGCTGGAGAGTTTGACCGAAATTAAAAAATCGCCTGCCGCGGCCGTGGTTACTAATCTTTATCCTGATCATTTGAATATCCATGGTTCAATGCGGGCTTATCGGCAAGCTAAAGAAAATATTTTTCGTTATCAAAAACCAGGCGATCTATTAGTTTTGAATCAGGATAATCTGCTGACCAGGATGATGGCTCGGGCCAGGCCGGCCGGCACGCATCTGATTTGGTTTTCAAGAAAGAAACCCCGACTGGCAAGGAAAATTGGTTTGGCTGGTGAACATAATCGGCTGAATGCCCGGGCCGCGAGCGCGGTCGCTCGGGCCTTGGGGGTTGGACAAAAAGACATCCGTGAAGTTTTGCGAACTTTTAAGGGTTTGCCTGATCGGCAAGAAATCATCAGGACTGCCGACGGTTTAATTTGGGTGAATGACACGACCGCGACAACGCCTGAAGCCACGATCGCGGCCTTGCGTCGATTTGGCGG
>CAZHKL010000077.1:0-2111 GCA_964532695.1 uncultured Gammaproteobacteria bacterium
CAAATTAGAGACTCGGCGCTCTCCTCGGGCCGAAGCGGCCGAGGCATCAGAATCAGCTTGTTTTGCCGCACCTCTTTTAAACAAGTGTCAAAATAAAATTTCACGCACCAACGTTCCAGCCGTCCCTGGGCCCAATGAGAAAAAGATTGAGGAAACATTGGCAGGACGCGATTGGCCGCTTCAATGACAGTAATCGTCAAATCGCTTGGACGTAGAATCCGCTGGTCAATGGCGTGTTCAAAAAAACGAACCAATTCGCCGGTAAATTCCACGCCCGTGGCTCCTGCCCCGCCAATCACCACGGAAAGATGAGATTCTTCTCCCTTTTGCTTTTTGGCGATCAGGTCGCGCAACCTCCGGCGAATGGCCAAGGCCTGACGTAGGGTTTTAAGCTGACAGGCGTGTTCGGCCAATCCGGCAATGCCGTAAAAATCCGTTTCCCCGCCTAAGGCCAAAATCAGATTGCTCCAAGCCAGCTCTCGATCATCAGAAAGCTTGAGTCGCTGACCAGAAAAATCAATTTCTCGGACTTCTTGATTTAGAAAACGCACTCCCCATTCCTTTAAATCACGGCCAATCTGTTTTTCCAAAGAAAAAGCCACACCCGCGCTCAATTCCTTTTCAAAATCTCGGTCAACTGATTGGAGCAATTCCTCTGGATCATAACCCGTGGCCACCTCGTAAAGCAGAGGGGTGTAGAGATGATGAAGAGAACGATCAATCAAAATAATCTCGCGACCAAGGAGACGAGATTTTCGTCTAAACAGCTCCCGAGCCGCCCTTAATCCGCCAAAGCCGGCCCCGATAATGATAATGGGATCAGTCATAGCCTAAAAAACCAACTAGGTTCTAAAGCGCGAGTCCAACCGAAACAGCCATTTCAATTAAACGATGCGAATAGCCCCATTCATTATCATACCAAGCCAAAACCTTAAGCAGATCGCCATCAATCACCTTGGTAAAAAACAAATCAACCACAGCCGAATAGGTGTTGCCAATCAAATCCGAGGAAACAAGCGGCGCCTCGGAAGTGGCCAGCACGCCTCGAAAAAGCGGATGGCGAGCCGCTTCCTTGAAGGCGCGGTTGACCATTTGCGCCGTAGTTTTCTTTTTGAGCAAAAAAGTAAAATCAGCCAACGAGACATCAAGGGTCGGCACCCGAATCGCCAAACCCTCAAACCGTCCCTTCAGATTAGTGATGACTTCAGTCGTGGCCTGGGTCGCGCCAGTGGTCGTGGGCACGATATTGGTCAGCGCCGACCTGGCTCGCCGCAAATCCGGATGAAGCGGCGGCGGCGGGCCATCAACCAGATTCTGTTCGGCCGTCACTGAATGAACCGTGGTCATCGCCGCTTTGATAATGCCAAAACGCGCCTGGATCACAGCCGTCACTGGTCCAACGCAATTAGTCGTGCAGGAGGCATTGCTAATCATTGGATGATCGCTGATTTTTCCATCAACATTCACTCCCTGCAAATAAGTTGGCACCCGTCCCTTGGCCGGCGCAGAAATAATCACTCGTTTGGCTCCGGCTGGTTCAAGATGGGGTCGAGCCGCTTCGTCGCTAGTGAAACGACCCGTGCATTCCAGCACGACATCAATGCCTAATTTTTTCCAAGGCAATTTAGCCGGTTCCCGGCAAGCAAAAACCGGGATCTTCTGTCCATCAACCCAAAGACAGCCTTGACCGGCCTTGACCTCATGATTCCAAATCCTAAAAACCGAGTCATATTTAAGGAGATGGGCCAAAACCTCGGGAGAGGCCAAATCATTGACCGCGGCAAACTCCACCTTGTTCATAATATCATCCCGCTCCCACCCGGCCTTAAAAGTATTGCGGCCGATCCGACCAAAACCATTGATCGCCACCCTAATTTTAGATAAGGATTTTTTGCTTGGTATTTTTCCAGACATAATAAAAAGGCGTTTTAAATTACGCCCCTATTATAACACGTTTCAGTCTTGGATTCATCACTGGGGACGAACGAGGCGCGAAACTTGGCTGAGTTCGGACGCTACGCCGTGAGTGCCGTCGTCGGATTGGATGATGCGCCGACGGATGCGTTGCCCGCCGGTTGCCCAACCTTCGCGCGGGCAGGACGGTCAAGGGT
>CAZHKL010000078.1:0-2070 GCA_964532695.1 uncultured Gammaproteobacteria bacterium
TCGTGAAAAAATTTTCACGATCGGAAAAAAAATTTCACGATCGTGAAAAGTTAATTTTGTAGGTCTGCGGGCGCTTCATTCAGTCAATTGATTAACTAGTTAACTGATCAACCAAATATATGTTCGATCAACCCCCATCTAATTTACCCACCCCAAAAGAAGCCCAAGATATTTTTGCCGATGTGGAAAAAGGCGGTCCGTTATCTTCGTCCGCGGATCTCGGCCGCCCGCCGCCTCGAGTTTCCGATCTGGAAGCAAAAGAGGGTTTTAAAATCAGTCCCAGGCCTTTTATTATTGGCGGGGTAGTTCTTTTAGTTTTAATCATGATTGGCGGCGGTTTCTGGTTTTTCTTTATCCGTCGTCCCGCGCCCATATCTGAACCAACGCCGACTGTTGTTCCCGCTCCGACTCCGACTCCAATACCGCCGGCGCCAATCTCATTGCCACCCCCGGTCCCCGCGCCCGCGCCTCAACCAGCAATCATACCCGCGCCCATCCCCGCCCCGTCGCCCGCGCCTCTGCCTCCATCTGATACTGATGGCGATGGTTTAAATGACAACGTGGAAGCCGTCTTAGGCACTAATCCTCAAGTGACTGATACTGATGCGGATGGACTTTTTGACAAAGAAGAGGTTCAAACCTATGGGACCGATCCCTTGAATTCAGACACTGACGGCGATAGTTATCCTGATGGCACAGAAGTGAAAAGTGGTTATAATCCCAAGGGTCCGGGTAAATTACTTCAAATTCCGCAGTAGCTAGTCTATGTTCGAGAATCCGCCAAAGCTTGAGAAAAAGCTGGAGAATCCGCCAAGGCTTGAGGTGCCGACCGGGGCAGCCAAACCCAAGATTGGAGAACCCATTATTTACACCATGCCGGCGGAATATATTGGCGTGGCGCCGAAAACACCAATCAAAAAGGAGATATTAAAAATAAAAGAGTTGCCTAAAATTCCCAGCCCGCCCCCTCTCCCTAAACCATTGGCTTTTCAATCTGCTCCTCCCTTTTCGCGACCTCAAAAAAAAATTTCCTGGATCTTGATTATCGGAATGATTTTTATTTTGGTGATCAGCGGCAGCGCTTTTTTAATTATTTACTCTCAACCAAAAACCTCACCTAAACCACCATCCCCTCCGCTTGCTCCAGCTCCAATCCCACCCGCTCCCGTGCCATCACCGCCGCCTCCTCCGCCTCCAGCGCCATCACCACCGCTTCCTCTGCCGATCCGGCCGGGCATTGATACTGATTCTGATGGTTTGACTGATCTAGAGGAAACAACTATTTATGGTTCTGATCCCCGTAATTCTGATTCTGACAGTGATTCATTTATTGATGGTAATGAGGTCCTTCATCTTTATGATCCCACTAGGCCATCGCCGGCTCGTCTCGAGGAAAATCCACGGTTGACCGCTTTCTCCGCTGATTTTCCTTTTCAGTTTGTCTTTCCGAAAATTTGGGCCACGGTCCCGCCCGGCGCTCCGCCGCCTCAAGCGACAACCGCCGAGATTATTTTGTCTGGAGGCGAAAAAATTAGTTTGAAGGTTGAATCAGCTATCAAAGAAGAGGCCGTTCTGATTGCGGCTCAACGTCTTTTCCCGACCCTGGTCTTTAGTCGTTTTACCACCAAAACCGGTTTGGAGGCCGCGAAAAATCTGGAAGAGCGAGTGATCATTATTTTGGCCAAAGATAAACTGCTTCTCGCGCGTTATGATTTGGGAGCCAATCGGACCATTGAATTTTTGCGCAGTTTTGAGATGATGATGCAGAGCTTAAAGTGAGAATGGTTGTGATTAAGTTTGAAATCAATCAGCAATTATTGCCGCCGCGCCTCCGTCTTCGCGGGTCGTGGCTTCGTCGGTTGGGTCAAGCGGTCGAGAAGCATCTTCAGCTTCGCGAAGAGTTTAGCCTCTCGATCGCTTTTGTTGATGATCAAGTGATGCGCCGGCTAAATCGTGACTATCGGGGTCAGGATCAAGTGACTGATATTTTGTCTTTTGGTCAAGATCTTAATGAATTCATTCTCGCTTGGCCTTATACGCGCGAGCAGGCCAGCCGTCAAGGTAAAACCT
>CAZHKL010000079.1:0-1962 GCA_964532695.1 uncultured Gammaproteobacteria bacterium
AGTTTGTTGACGTTCTTCCAATTCGCCGAGCAATGGTTCGCGCAATTGCCGCAAATAATCAGCCTCTCGGCCAGCCGCCGCGCTGGCTTGGGCAATGGTTGGCGCGAGCA
Organism: uncultured Gammaproteobacteria bacterium; assembly: GCA_964532695.1. Taxonomy (GTDB): domain Bacteria; phylum Patescibacteriota; class Patescibacteriia; order CAZHKL01; family CAZHKL01; genus CAZHKL01. The sequence goes on from CAZHKL010000079.1 coordinate 111, forward strand.
ATGTCCCTTGGACGCTCTCCTTGGCTAATTCTTGTCCAAACTTCTCAAAAACCAGAGCCTCCAGGCTATGACTCCGACTGCCTGGATTTAAAAGATAAGAAGCAATCATCAAATCTTCATAAGGACCAGCCAATAAATTTCTTAAAACATAAAGATCAGTTTTCAGATTATGTCCGAGTTTGCAGATTTTTGAATTGGCCAAAAGCGGGCCTAATTCTTTAACCCAGACCCGCGGCACAAACCAAGCCTGGGGCTGATGCCCAACTCCCATCACGATCAAACCCACCCAGGACGAATCAAAAATCCGTCCTGGTCGCGGCCAAACACGAATCAATATTTCTCTCTCCTTCTTCAAGATCATGGTCAGCTCCCGCGCTTCAGCCGCATTCAGAATGGTTTTCATTTCTAATTGACTGCCCAAGATCGGCGCGTTTGTTGATTCACGCGAAAGAGAAATCAGTTCCCCGGGCTGATCGACGGGCAATTTATCAAGCAGGGAACGAAAGCCAAGTTCGGCAAAAAGCGGGGCTAGTTTTTCCCGATCGATTTTTTTGACTCGGGCAGCCTCAAGCTTAAAATCAAGCGGCACATCGCGGCGAATAGTGACTAATTCTTTTGAAAGACGGGCCTCGGCCTCGCCCGCCCGTAAAATTTCAATCGTCCTCGGGCGCAATCTTTTGAGTTGGGGCGAATTTTTTTTAATAGCCGCGTAAAGCGCCTCAAGCGAACCAAAAATTTGTAAAATTTCCGCCGCGGTTTTTTCACCAATTCCAACCACGCCCTTGATATTATCTGAAGAATCGCCGCGCAAGGCTTTAAAATCAATTAGTTGGGACGGGATCAGTCCATAACGCGCCTTGACCGCGGCTTCATTAAAACGGGCCGCCTCTTTGATCCCCCGAGCAAAGGTCAAAACCTCAACCCTGGGGCGCACGAGCTGCAGGGTGTCCAAATCGCCAGTCACCACGACGCTGATCACGTTTTTTTTCGCAACCTGTTCAACAAGACTGCCGATCACATCATCAGCCTCAAAGCCCTTTTTTTCAAAAATCGGGAGACCAAGCAGGACTAATATTTTTTGTAGAATCGGAATTTGAGCATAAAGTTCATCAGGTTGTTTGATCCGAGTGGCCTTATAGGCCTGATAAATTTTGTCACGAAAAGTCGGACCAGTCTGATCAAAAGTCACGGCTAAATAAACCGGTTTTTCCTCACGCCATAATTTTAAAAGAACCAATAAAAAACCATAAACCGCATTCACTAAACGACCATCCTTGCTGGTCAGAACCGGCAGGGCATGCCAAGCGCGATGAAGAAGAGCATTGCCGTCTAGAATAAAAAATTTTTCTCTTATTTTGGCCATAATCAAATCCTATCATATCATTCTCATTGACAAAATACTAGAAATATGATAAGGTAAGCATAAGAAATGGTTGGTGCACCACGCGCCGACTATCGCGCAGCGAGCAGTGGCTGGTGGCCCAGGAAGTAGCTTGTCGGTGTACTCTACTTGGGGTCTCTGTGGGCTACTAACCTGTAACCCTTTCCTCGTTGCTAGCACGAGGGGTTATGGGCCCAGACGAGGAGATTCTTGGTTTCTGGTCCTTCCGGGCCAGTCCAAGAAGTGTCTGTTGCCACTGGATGTGCACCCACTGCTCGCTGCTCCTCCGCGATTCTTCGTCTTGATTACCTTTCACTCCGAGGTAATCTTTTTTTTATAACTTAAGACCGCAGAAAAACGCGATCGGCGGGCGCTTCGCTATGATCCTCGCTCAACATACCTCGATTACATCTCACCCCCTTTCACGATCGGAAAAATTTTTTCACGATCGGAAAAAACTTTTCACGATCG
>CAZHKL010000080.1:0-1938 GCA_964532695.1 uncultured Gammaproteobacteria bacterium
CCAGCCACCTGGCCAGGCGCGGCCAGGCCCAGGACAGCGAAATTCGCGACTCGGGTCAGGATATTGCCGGGCAAAGAAATGGAAATGGGGTTAATCGCCTCATTAAATGTCACCCGAGCCAAGACATTGCGGGCATAGCGGATTCCGTTTTGAGTGGAAGGAAAGGGATAGACACTGGTCACAATCGGCGGCGTTAAATCCAAGACGGTGGAGGTGGTAAAATTCCAGCGATAATTTTCCCCTAGGACACGATCGCCATTTTCCTGCCGCAAAGAGCCGGCATTGATTAAAACCTCATAGATCTGATCTTCAGTCGGACTGCCCAAAAGCGGAACCGGATCAAAAACAAAGGTTTTTTGATCGGGCGTCGAAACGACCTTGACTTCCTGGCTGGTCAGTTCAGTCCCAGCCCCGCGATCAGGCGCGGCCAAATTTAAACGATAAATTTTAATAGTGTCAGTATTGAGCGCGGTTGGATCATCAGTCAAATTATCCGGCGTGCCATTGTCTGACCAATTAACAATCAGGGTATCGCGCCGGATCGGTCTCTTGAAAGTAATGATCAAATTAGTGTTGCGCGGAATACCCGTGGCGTCACGCGGCGGATAGTGCATCTCCAGGCCGCGGCCCAATTCATTGCACTGACTGCAGAAAAGAGCCAGGGGCGGGCCAGTCGGGCCGCGCGGCGCGGGCGCAACAAGCGAAGCGACAATTGAATTAAGAATAAAAGTGGTAATCGCCCAAGCCGAGAGAATAATCGCCAACCCGATCGAACCATTGATCAGAGTCTGTTTAGCCTGTCCAATCTTCTCCTCCTCGCCCTTGGAAACCATCCATTGAAATCCTCCCCAAAGAACAATAAGCAGGGCAAACACCCCTAAAAATCCCAAGGCCACGCGAATGATCCGGGCGATAATGACGCGAATATCGCCTGACGGCAAATCAATGGCTGCCTCAACATTTTCCACACCGAGATTAAGTTCAGCCGCCCGGCTGCTGACCAAGCCGAAAAAAAATAAAACCAAAAACAATCCAGCGGTAGCTAAAAATACCTTCTTTTTACCAGGTTTTGACATGTACTCCAAGAATATCATAAAAGACGCTCTTTCCCAAGCGCCTTTTATACACAATGCTGGCTTTTTTTAGCCTAAAATTTGCCGCACAATCTTAGAGACTACCTCACCGTTTGAACGACCCTCAACCTCTTTCATTACCGCGTTCATCAATCGCCCAAAATCCTTTGTGCCCAAGGCATTCAGTTCGGCCTTTTTAGAGGCCGCGATTTTTTGAAGTTCTTCCTCGGAAAGATCAGGCGGCAGATAACTGGCCAAAAGAGCGACCTCATTTTCCGTTTTTCCGGCCAAATCCTCTCGAGCGCCGCGTCGAAAATCAGCAATTGAATCCTGATATTGTTTGACCAAGATCCGAACCACGGTCAAGGCCTCGGATTCGCTTAAATCATGACCTAGTTCAATCCGTTTATTTTTCAGAGCCGCGACCAAGAGACGGAGAGTCAAGGTCTTGGCCTGATCCCTCTTTTTCATTGCCTCTTTAAGATCATTGTTGATTTTTTCCCAAAACATAAAATTTGCTCCCTTCTTCTCGGTGGCAGGGCCAAATCCGGCTGTCTCATTGCCGTTGCAATGAAATATCACCTCCAAGCCGGTCGGCGGGTTTTTTCCGGCGGAAGTTTACCGATCCGCGCTAGGTATTCGATTTTTTGCTTTTTCCGCAGCCGATGAATAGCGCTTTGCCGTTTTTTGGTTTGAGAAAGCTGACGTTTCCGAAAACGAACTTTTTTAGCCTGAATCAGACGGCCGCTCTCATGCATCCGCCGCTGAAATCGCCGCAAAAGACTCTCAAAACTTTCTCCTTTTCGACGTTTGACTTCTGACATATTAAGAATCTGTCTTAAACCCTATCTCCTAAACCTCTCCC
>CAZHKL010000081.1:0-1707 GCA_964532695.1 uncultured Gammaproteobacteria bacterium
GAATTGTTCTTGATAATGATCTCATTGGCCAACTCCAGGATTTCCGGCGGAGAACGATAATTTGTTTCCAACCGAAAAATCTTGGCCTCGGGAAAAATCCGGGGAAAATCCAAAATATTTTTGATTTGCGCCGCCCGAAATGAATAAATGCTTTCCGCGTCATCACCGACCACCAGGATATGACGATGACCGCTCGCCAACCATTGAATCAATTCGGCCTGGACCGCGTTGGTATCTTGATACTCATCAACCAAAAGATAATGAAATCTGGCGGCCAATTGTTCGCGAATCATTGGTTGAGCAGTCATCAATCTGACCAAATTCTCCAAAAGATCGTCAAAATCCATCAGATTAGCCTCAAGTTTGCGCTGGGCGTACCTTTCGGCAATCGCCCCGAGCTGAAGAATGATCGGCTCGTCAGAAAAAGACCTCGTCTTTAAAACTTCAGCGAGCGGCTTCCGCGCGTTGCGCGAGTAACTCACCAGGGCCTGAAGAACAGCTGGCGAAGGAAATCGTCGCCAACCTGAAGAATCCATTGCCAACTCTTTAAAACAAGCCTTCCAAAGCCGAAGGGCATCTTCTTCATCAATCACTAAAAAATCAGGATGATAACCCAAAAATTGAGCTGATCCGCGCAAAAGACGAAGACTAACCGAGTGAAAGGTGCCGCCCCACAATCCCCTGGCCGCCGCCCCAATCAAAGATTCGACCCGACTAAGCATTTCGCGGGCGGCTTTGTTGGTAAAAGTTAAAAGAAGAATTTGCTCTGGCTTTACTCCCCTTTCCAAAAGATAAGCCACCCGATAAACAATGGTTCGCGTCTTACCGCTGCCAGCTCCGGCTAAAACTAAACAAGGCCCGTCGCCGCCCAAAACGACTTCGAGTTGTTGGGAATTAAGAGCTCGGGAATAATCAATTGAGGACACGGCTACATCGGGGCAAAGTGATTATTTCTTGCCGACCGACCTGGACCAAGGTCATTTTCTAAAAAATTCCTTTCCCTTGCCATTTCAGTCGGAAATCTATTTTTGAGAAAGGTTCTACTTCAAATACCTTGCCTTATTCTGATTATGCTCGTCAAGGGTTCGAGCATAATGGACCAAACCATTTTTATCCGTTAAAAAATACCAATAAGGACTGTCTTGACTTTGATGAACCGCCTCGATCGCTTCTAGACCAGGATTGCCAATTGGACCGGGCGGCAATCCAGGATAAAGATAAGTATTATAAGGCGTCTCAAGCTGCCGATCAGCCCAGGAGAGAGCGGGTGTCTTTTTACCCGTCACAAAATTCACGGTTGAATCAGCTTGAAGCGGCATTCCAATTTTTAATCGCCGCTTAAAAATGTCAGCCACTATTTTTCGATCAGAAAATTCCGGCACCTCGGCTTCAACAATCGAGGCTAGGATTAGATCATCATAAGCGATCGGCCCGATTTTATTTTGAAAATTCAAAAGAAGAGCGCGGACGATTTCTTCAGCTTGGGCTGGCTCGAGAATTTGATAAGCGTCTGGAAAAAGAAAACCTTCGAGATTAGCCGCGGCTGGTTTGACTCTAAGAAAAGGAAATTCTGAAGAAAAATCAGCCCTGGCGGCGGCCGACCAAGCCTCGAACGAAACACCGAGGGAGGTCAGGTAAGCACCCATTTCTTTGGTCGTCCAACCCTCAATCAAGGTAATTGTTTTTTCGGCTGAACCGTGCGAGGTC
>CAZHKL010000082.1:0-1692 GCA_964532695.1 uncultured Gammaproteobacteria bacterium
TTTCCAGACATAATAAAAAGGCGTTTTAAATTACGCCCCTATTATAACACTAAACCAATCACCTACTCCAGCGCCCACCGAACAAATCTGCGGATTTGAATATTCTCTCCCAGCTTGGCCATTGCTTGCTTTAAGTATTCCTCAATGGTCAAATCTTCATCTTTGATAAAAGATTGCTGGAGCAGACAAACCTCGGAAAAATATTTTTCCAATTTGCCTTCAATAATTTTATCCAGCACAGACTGGGGCTTGCTTGAAGCGGCTAATTCTCTTTCCTTAGCCAGAACGGCCGCGGGCACATCAGTCGGATTCAAATAAAGGGGATTGGCGGCCGCGACCTGCATAGCTAAATTATGGACCAACTCTTGAAATTGCTGGTTGCGGGCCACAAAATCAGTCTCACAAAGCACTTCCACTAAAGCGCCAATCTTGCCATTGGCGTGAATATAAGCGTGGACCAAACCTTCGCGCGTGACCCGTTCGGCCTTGGCCCGAGCCTTGAGCAGACCCTTCTGACGCAAAATCTCGGTCGCTCGCCCCAGATCGCCTTCAGCCTCAAGCAGGGCGGCCTTGGCCTCCATCACCCCGGCGCCGGTCTGCGCCCGCAATTCCATAATTGTCTTTGGATCAGACATATTATTTCACTGTCTCCTCCACCGCTTTGGTCTGGGCCTCGACCTTTTTCCGAGCGGCCAATTCCTTGCCCTCGAGCACGGCCGCGGCCACGAGTTTGGTCATCAACTCGACTGATTTGATGGCGTCATCATTAGCCGGAATACAATAATCAATATCTGTTGGATTCACATTCGTATCGCAGATCGCCACTGTTTTCACTTTAGTCCTTTGGGCTTCGCGGACCGCGGTTGATTCATAACCAATATCAACCAGGAAAAGGGCTTCCGGCCGACGTTCCAGTGAAGCCAGACCGCTAAACTTTTCTTCCAGATCATCAATCTCTTTGGCGAATTTCACTTGTTCCTTTTTAGTGTACTTTTGTAGTTCGCCTGATTCTTTCTTGGTGCGCAAATCAAGAAAATATTTAATTCGGCCGCGCAAAACAGAAAAATTAGTTAAGGTTCCGCCCAACCAGCGAAGATGAACATAGGGCATGCCGCAAAGAATGGCCTGTTGTTTAGTGATCTCTTGAATCGCGGGTTTAGTCCCCACCAAAAGAATCACCCCGCCGTTGCCGACCAATTCCTTGATAAACTCCAAGGCCTGACCAAGCATCTCCTGGGTTTTTTCCAAATTAATAATATGCACATTATTGCGCGCACCAAAAATATAAGGCTCCATTTTCGGGTGCCATTTAGTGGTGCGATGTCCATAATGGACTCCAGCCTTGAGCATTTCAAGCAAAGATGGCAATTCCATATCGTGGGCTAGTATACCCAAAGACCCCAGACAAGGCAAGATCAAACAAAAAAGAGCCGACCCGGCTCTTTTTTTCCTCCAATTTTCTTCTAACTAATAAATCAATTCACTGATCTGATCAATTAATTAAGAAAAAACTGGAGAGCGGCCATCAAGAAGGACTCTGGATGTTGCTCTAAGAGTTAGAGCGCCGCTCGATAAAGGTTGATCGCCTCCTGGCTTCACACTCACCGTGTTCATGACCAGGAGGCGATATCGAGAAAAGAGAAAGGGGGCAGGACCGAGGCGACCTTGCCTTGGCTAGGCCTCCTTGTGAAG
>CAZHKL010000083.1:0-1636 GCA_964532695.1 uncultured Gammaproteobacteria bacterium
GCGTTCATCCTGAGCTAGGATCAAACTCTCAATAAGAACATCCCGATACAATCGGGATATCAAATAGTTTTGACGTTGCAATCGCGAAGCCTGCCACTGACGAACAAAAAACACCCTTCTAAGGTATTTTTTGAACGATTTTGGGATTGGATTGTGGAAAATTTCGCGATTGTTTTAGGATTATTTTGGCTCTTTAAATTGTAAAAGATCAATTCTATTCGTATCTTATATAGATAAGGAAGGACTGTCAAGCTCTCTTCTCGCAGTTCGGTGGCAGGGGAATTTGACTGGGTGATTGAGTTTGTGATAGTTTTTTACCGTCTTCTTTACCTCGGGAGGAGAATCATGGAGGTCTTGGGACGCGGGATTCTTTTAGGCTGTGTCTTGGCCGCGGCGGGTATTCTTCTGGCCCTGATGGAGATTGCGATTGAGGGTCCCTTGGGATGGGCCCTGGGGCTTCCCACCTGGCGGAAGCGGGTGCGGATCATTTCCGGTTTTTTGGGTGGTCGGGAACTAACCGGCTATCACGCGCCGCTTTTTCTACTGCTCGTGATCCTTTTCCATCTGCCGTTTTTCTGGATTGGGCATCCTGATGTCAAGTGGTCAGTGGGCCTGGAGTGCGGTCTCTTGACCGCCCTCATTTTTCTGGCGGTGTTCTGGGACTTTGTCTGGTTCATGTTGAACCCCGCCTTTACTCTGGCGCGATTTCGGCGCGGAGAAATCTGGTGGCATCGCCACTGGGTTGGACGGGTGCCAGCCGATTATCTCCTGGCTCTGGTCCTAGTTTTTTTCTTGACCTCGGGGGCTCACTTGGCGACGAGGACCAGTGGGGTTTGGTTGGGAAATCTTGGCGAGATGGCCAGTCTGGCTTTAATTCTTCTTGGTCTTGATCTGGCCGCGCCAATGTTTCATCGATTTCTCGAACGAGCCTCGTGGCGGCATCGTCTTAGTCAGGGGTGGCAGCACTTTTTGAGTGACGAGGAGTTGGCTGAATTGCGTCGTCGATTGACTCAATTGACTGACGCGCGTTTCGTCATCGCTGAATTGGCTCGTCAGCGCGCGGAAAGAGAACAGCTTGGTCTGGTCGCTCCCGTGTCCTCTGATCAAGACCATCAACCAGAAAAGAGAAAAAAGAATTGAACGTCTTCTCGCGCCCCCTCTCGGGCGCTTTTTAATTCTCAAAGAAAAACTCCCTCGTTTTCTTTGGGAGTCAGCGCTTTTTTCTTTTGATTGGTTATGATAAGATAGAAAATGTTATGCGTTATTCCGAATTATTTGGCCGAACCCAAAAAACCGCGCCCCAGGACGCGGATTCAGCTAATGCCCGGCTCCTGATTCAGGCTGGTTTTATTGATCAATTGGCCGCTGGGGTTTTTACCTATCTGCCCCTTGGTCTGCGGGTGCTTGAAAAAATTAAACAGATCATTCGGGAAGAGATGAACGCTCTTGGGGCGCAAGAAATTCTCATGCCCGCGCTTCATCCTAAGGAACCCTGGGCCAAGACCGGCCGTTGGACTGATCCCGGTTTGGAGGTGATGTTTCAATTTAAGGGCCGCGGGGGGAAAGAATTTGGTCTAGGCTGGACCCATGAGGAAGTGGTCACGCCATTGGCTCAACGTTTTATCAAGTCTTATCG
>CAZHKL010000084.1:0-1563 GCA_964532695.1 uncultured Gammaproteobacteria bacterium
GCCCAATTGAACGACAGCGGCTGATTGGAATTCTGGCACGCGATGAATTGACCGGAGAGTATCTGGTGCTGGTTGATCAAAAAAAATGGCAGGTGCTGGATGCCTCGGTTTCTTTTTTCCGAGCCGCGCCATCCGATGAAATAGTAATTCTCGTGCCCAAAAACGCGCCCAGTCATTGGGCCGCCGTGGAAAATGTGATCAGAAAAACCGAGATTCCCGCGGCTGAATCAAAGAAAAAAATAAAGAGCCGACAGTCATAGAAGCTGTTATTGAGCATTGTTTTACATCAGACGGCATCGTCGGTTGAATCGGCGCCGTCTTAAGACGTCATCCATGAAGGCGATGATTTTTTGATTTGCCTAATTTTGAAATCAGCAGTAGACTGAAGGGGCAAGATTTATGGAAACTCTTTATCGGAAATATCGTCCCCAACGTTGGTCAGAACTGGTCGGACAAAATCATGTGCGTCTGGTTTTGGAGGGAGAGTTGAGTCGCGGCCGACTAGCGCATGCTTTTTTGTTTGCTGGTCCGCGCGGGGTGGGCAAGACCACGATCGCCCGGATTTTAGCTAAAGCGGTCAATTGTTTGGCCAGGGCTGGCGGCAGCGAACCATGCAATCATTGCGAAGCTTGTCAGGAAATTTCATCTGGCCGATCAATGGATGTGATGGAGATTGACGCGGCTTCCCATACGGGTGTTGACCATGTGCGCGAACATATCATTAATAATGCCCGTTTTGCGCCGACGCGCTGGGCTTATAAGGTCTTTATCATTGATGAAGCGCATATGCTCTCGGCTTCGGCTTTTAATGCCCTGCTTAAGACCTTGGAAGAACCGCCGGCGCACGCCCTCTTTATTTTGGCGACCACGGAACTGCATAAGGTGCCAGCGACCATTGTTTCCCGTTGTCAGCGATTTGATTTTAAACCCCTAAACCTTGAGGAATTGATTGCTCTAATGAAGAGCACGGTTCAGGCGGAAAAAATTAAGGTTGCTTTGCCAGTCTTTGAGGCCGTGGCCCGGGCCGCTCTGGGCAGTCCGCGGGACGCCCTGACCCTGCTGGCGCAGGTTTTGGCTTTGGGCGGCAAGGAGATCACTCTTGAACAAGCCTCTTTGGTGTTGCCTGAATCTCATCGCGCCGAAGCCCGCGAGTTGATTGGTTTTTTGGCTGGAGAGAATGTTCGGGCCGCGGTTGATCAAATCGGCAAATTGACTAATGAGGGTGTGGAATTGGAAACATTTACCAAAGAATTAATTGAAATTTTGCGGGAGATTCTCTTGGAAAAGCTGGCCGGCCGATCGGTTTTCTTATCTGATTTTTCAGCCGAAACGCGAGAAGCCGTGGGGCGGTGGGATTTGGTTGAAGTCTCGCGGGCGATTCGCAGTTTTGAGACGGCTCGGGTTGCCCTAGGACGAGTCGAGATTGTTGAGCTTCCTTTAGAGCTGGCCGCGGTTGAACTTTGTCTTGTCAGGGCCCACCAAGGGATTGAGGTGATTGAAGATTTGTCACCAATCCACCAATAATCCAATCAAAAATTATTGCGGGGTCGGCTAACGGCAGGC
>CAZHKL010000085.1:0-1507 GCA_964532695.1 uncultured Gammaproteobacteria bacterium
ATCTAACAGGCATATTCATTCTTTTCACGATCGGAAAAATTTTTTCACGATCGGAAAAATTTTTTCACGATCGTGAAAAGTTAATTTTGATGGTCAATCCCTGAATTGCTCGCTCGGTTCTCGCTCCAGCGCTCCGCATCTCATTGTTTTTCTACAATCCCATCTATTCATAGATCGGCAGGGGTTTACCCGCCGGCAAAATAATAATCGCTTTTTTCCAAGCCCGGCGCCGGCCAAAAAGACGGCCAAAACGCACCACCTTACCGGCTCGGGCCATAATCCTGACGGCCTGGGGTTCAACCCCGTAAAGAACCTTGATCGCTTTGGCAATTTTGATCTTGCTGGCATCGGGATGGACCACAAAAACATATTGACCCTGGTGGGCTAAGACCGCGGTCTTTTCCGTCACGAGCGGACGCCGCAAAATCTCGGCGAACTTGGCTCGACTTGAAAATTTTTCTGTCTCGGTCAGAACCGGAGATTCATTTAATTTGATCTCATCCCCTGACTTCTGATCCTCAATCTCGGGACGGCGGAAAAATGATCTCTTGCCCAACTGTTCAAATTTTGATTTGAAGCGATCAAAAAAACTAACCATATAATTTTTCCAAAATAGGCAAGGCGGCCTGGGGCAAAAGCAGGGTCTCATACCGCAAAAGATCAAGCAGGGAAAGCGCGTTAGCCGTCACGGTCTTGACCCGAGGCAGATTGCGCGCGATTCGTTGGGTGATTTCATTTTTTTCCGCCAGAACCAAAAGCACGTTCTTGCCAACCGGCAGTAATTTAATGAGCTTGGCCAGATGCTTGGTTTTGGCGGCCGGCCAATCCAGACGATCGAGCAGCAGGACTTGGGCCGCGGCCGCCCTGTCAGACAAAACCATTCTAACGGCCGCGCGGCGAACCTGACGATTAATCTTCTGACTCCAGTTCCGAGTTGAACGTGGGCCAAAAACTACTCCCCCGCCAATCCAGAGAGGCGAACGAATTGAACCGTGCCTGGCTCGGCCCGTGCCTTTCTGCCGCCAGGGCTTTTTGCCCCCGCCCCGCACCTCGCCCCGAGGCTTGGTATGAGCCACAGCCACCCGCCGATTGGCCGCCAGACCTCTGGCCACCTCGGCGATTAATTCTACTTTAGCCGGCACCGCAAAAAGAGAGGCGGGGAATTCTGCTTCGCCCACTTCTTTTCCTTCCAAATTATAGACCCTAGCTTTAGTCATAAATTAGAACCAATGAACCGCGAGCGCCGGGCACCGCCCCCTTGATCGCCAACAAATTCTCTTCCGGCTTGACTTCCATTACCTCCAAATTTTTCACGGTCACCCGCTCACCACCCATTCGTCCAGCCATGCGCTTGCCCTTTTGAACCGGACCTTGCCGTTTTGAACCAATGGAACCAGGCATCCGCAATTGATCTTTATGGCCATGAGAAGCCGGGCCACCGGAAAAATGATGACGTTTGACCACTCCCTGAAACCCGCGTCCCTTGGAAACGCCGGCCAAATGCACC